>JAIFLT010000084.1:0-5103 GCA_020048955.1 Flavobacterium sp. | reverse complement strand
ACAAGCAGCTTATTCAAATATGTCTATGAGTGATTTGCTAGATAACGAAATTAGTTTAGCTTTACAACGAAAACTAATTTGGAAAAAGTAAACTTATGCTTTTAATTCTAGGAACCACTTCAACAGAAATAAAAAGAGGAAAATTTTCAGGTGCAATTTGTCCTAAATGCAGAAAAGTTTCAGATTTTGATTATTTTGTTAATTCTAAATATACATACATAACATTAATTCCTTTGTTTCCTGTTGGAAAAGAAGCCATTGTTGTTTGCAATAATTGTAACGAAATAATCAATATTAACAATTTAGACGATGCAATTGTCGAAAAATTAGCTTTAGAAAATAATAATTTAAAAAATCCTATTTGGAGTTATTTTGGCAGTTTTTTAGTAACTTTGTCTATTGGTTGTCGAAAAATTAGCTTTAGAAAATAATAATTTAAAAAATCCTATTTGGAGTTATTTTGGCAGTTTTTTAGTAACTTTGTCTATTGGTTTTGGAATTTATAACTATTTTCAAAGTAATAATGAAACTGAAAAATACGTTCAAAGTCCAAGAATAAATGATGTTTATGGTATAAAAGATGCTAATGGATTTTATTATACTTTTAGAATTGATAAAATTTCAAATGATAGTATTTACGCCACAGAAAATGATTATAAAGTTGGCATGTCTTATGAAATTGAAGACCTAAACAAAATTGAAAATTACACCAATAATAAAATAAGTTATTCAAAAAAAGAATTAGAAAATCTTTATAAAGAAGACAAAATTACATCAATAATTAGAAACTAACCAAAACTAAAAACTATGATTTTTTACGGAACAAAAGCAAGCAACATTAAAAACGGACAAGTAATCAATGTAGATTGTCCGCATTGTGAAACCAATACCTCAATGACCTATAGCGTCTTTGGAAAATATGCTCACGTCTATTGGATTCCCTTTTTTCCAATTGGAAAAGTTACTGTAACGGAATGTAATAATTGCAAAAGAACTTTTGAGTATAGCGAATTACCACAGGCTATTCAGACAAAAATAGATAGAGAAAAGGAAAAAGAAGGTGTTAAAACACCAATTTGGATGTTCTCAGGATTAGGAGTTGTTGCTGTTTTAATAGCTATTGGATTTGTTGTTTCAGGTCAAACAGAGAAAAAAGAAGCTGAATATTTAAAAGCACCAAAAGCCGGTGATGTTTATGAAATGAAAATTGACAACGGACATTACAGCACTATTAGAGTTGATAAAGTTGACAAAGACAGCTTATATGTTACTTTTAATGATTTTGAAACCGATAAAATATCAGGTTTAAGTGAAATAGATGTTGAAAAAAATTACACCATTTTTAAGGGTTCTTATACCAAAAAAATGATTGAAAATCTCTACAAAAAAGATAGCATCATAGCAATCAACCGTAAATAATGAGAAAAGCAATATTTCCAGGTTCCTTTGATCCAATTACAAATGGTCATTATGACATTATTAAAAGAGGTGTTTCGCTATTTGATGAAATCGTTGTTGCAATAGGAATCAATGCCGAAAAAAAATACATGTTTTCCCCAGAAGACCGAAAACGCTTTATCGAAGAAGCTTTTAAAGACGAACCCAAAATAAAAGTAATAACTTACGAAGGTTTAACGATTGATTTATGCCGAAAAGAAAAGGCCGAATTCATTTTGCGTGGCTTAAGAAATCCTGCCGATTTTGAATTTGAAAAAGCCATTGCACACACCAACAGACTATTATCTAAAATTGAAACCGTGTTCTTATTAACCGCATCCAAAACCTCCTACATTTCTTCAAGTATAGTACGCGATGTATTACGAAATGGTGGCGATTATACGGTTTTAGTGCCCGATTCGGTTAGAGTAAAATAGTACCATTCAATCTTTATGATTTTTGGATAAAAAAATGAGAAGTCATTGAGATGAAGATGAAAAACAATGATATTTTTCTGTTATAGTTAGAATTTATGTTCATATAGAAAGTAAAAATTCTAGTGATTATTGGTTCAAAATGAAACTAAGGATAAAAAATAAAGCAGAATTTAAAGAGGCTGTCCAAAAAGTAAGGACAGCCTTTTTTTATTACTAAAAAATTCTGACTTCTATCGGAGAAGATTTTTATTCCAAATGGCTTTACATCTATTATTCTCAGAAGACCCCGTGAAAATTTTAGCAAAATCTCATAAAATGTAGAGCTAATAATGGCAAATTAAGACTTAAAGATATTGCAAATGATCAATCACTTTTAATTACTTTTTGTTTTTGATAAAAATATGTTGCTAATCACTTTTGTTTTAAAAATTTAGATTTTAATTACAAAAAACTCCATATAATTTAAAATTTTTCAATCAAAATAGTATATTTACATTTCAATATTTTGCAATAAAAAAAACATGACATCATCAATCATATTAAAACACGATAAAATAAATTGGGCAGAAATACTCAACCCTCACTATATTATTGGGAACACCATTGGTATTATCCTGATTATTTTTGCACTCAAAGGATTTATGATACCCAATCATTTTCTAGATGGTGGTATCTTAGGTATTTCACTTCTTATTCACGAGGTGTATCACGTTAATTTAAGTTTGTTGCTCATCTTTGGAAATTTGCCGCTTATTTATTTGGGCTACAAAAAAATTTCAAAAACTATGGGAGTGCATTCCATGATTGGGATTTTAATTCTCTCATTGGGATTGGTATTGAGTAACTATGTCTCTATCCCAGTAGTTACAACTGATAAAATTTTAACGGCTCTTTTTGCTGGAGCTTTGCTTGGAGCAGGCATTGGAATCATCATGCGAAGTGGTGCTGCCATAGACGGTGTAGAAATTTTACTAGCACTTACCAAGAAGAAAATTGGCTTGAGCATGAGCGAATTGATTGTTATTTTTAATGCCATTCTGTTTTTAACCGTGGCATTTAAGTTGGGTATTGATACCGCTATGTTTTCAATTGTAACTTATTTTACTGCTGCCAAAACTATTGATTATGTGGTAGATGGCATTGAACAATTTACTTCACTAACCATTATTTCTGGGAAAAGCGAAGAAATAAAAAAATTAATTGTTAACAATTATCAAAAAGGAATTACGGTTTATAAAGGAAAAAGAGGTTTTCTTCCAGGTTCTATTGAGGTTTCAAATGATTGTGATATTATTTTTACCATAGTAACAAGATTAGAATTACTTAAAATTAAAAAAGAAATTTCTATGATTGATCCTAATGCTTTTATGTTTGAAAACACTATAAAAGATGCTAATGGCGGTATTCTAAAAAAGACCAACAAACACTAGGTAAATTAATGACAGCCAAAGAATTACAACATTTAGAAAACACCATAATCCATAAGTTAAAGCAAGAGCTTCCTCTTTATTATAGGTATCATTCTGTAGATCACATTTTGCGTGTTTTAGAAAAAGCAACCCTTATTGCTAGCTATCAAAAAGTGTCAAAAAAAGACACTAAATTAATTCAAATTGCAGCTCTTTTTCATGATGCTGGTTTTATCAAATCGCATCAAAATCATGAAGAAATAAGTTGCGAAATTGCCCAAGAATATTTGGCAAATTATGCCATGAAAGCAGAGGAAATCAACAAAATTGCAGGAATGATTATGGCTACTAAAATTCCTCAAACTCCTCATAATTACTTAGACGAAATTTTGGCAGATGCCGATTTAGAATATCTTGGAACCAATGATTTTGAAAGAATTAGTGGTTATTTGTTTTTAGAATTAAAACATTTAAACCCCAATTTAACCGAAAAAAAATGGCATGAAATTCAAATTAATTTTATGGAAAATCACACCTATTTTACAGATTATGGTAAAAAATATTTGTGTGAAGTAAAAAATAAAAATCTCAAAGAATTAAAAGAAAAATATGTAAAATCATTTTAAGCAAATCATTAATTCTATGTCTATACGCAAGAAAATTGCTGTGATTGGAGGCGGAGCAAGTGGCATTATTTCGGGGTATTTGTTAAGCGAAAATCACGAAGTAACACTTTATGAAAAACAACCCATTTTAGGTGGCAATGTGCGTACTTTAAATAAAAATGTTCTAGACACAACTTTGCCTAAAAATCTAAACATTGAAAATGGTGTTCTGGGTTTTAGTCAAAATTATTATCCAAAGTTTCATCAACTATTGCAACATTTGGGCACACCACTTCTCAGCTACAAACCATCTATTTCTTTGTTTCAAAACAACCACTTTTATCCTGCAAAAACAACTTCTTATTTCAACAGACAATCGCTTTCGGATTTGCTTTTTCAACCTGATTTTAGAGCAGCATTACGCCATTTAGTTCGTTCCAAAAAAGAATTTAAAACTGCTTTAAATCAATTAAATCCAATAGGAAAAAGTTTTTCAGATTATGAAAGTTTAAACGGACTTTACAAAGATTATTTGCAAGCTTTGTTCATGCTTAGTTTTTCAACCCCTTTTGAAAAAGTGCCTCATTTACCTCAATCGCTTGTAAATCCGTACCTTGATTCGTTGCCAAACTCCACTTGGTCTTTTGTAAAAGGTGGTGTTTATAGTTATATGGAAACTATTCTTCAAAAGTCGAATATGAAAGTAATTTGCAATGCCAAAAACTTAAAAATTACTAGAAACGAAAACGCCATAATTCTCAATCATTTGGGAGAAAACATACACTTTGACGCCGTAATTATTGCCACTACACCAGGCAGTATCAAAGAATTGCTTACAGATATGGACCACTTTGAACAAGAATTATTTGCAGATATGAACGATCAAAACTTTCAAACTATAGCGCATACAGATACCTCTATTTACGGAAAATTTAAAAAAGTTTCAAAAACACCTATGGATTTATTTTTAAACAACAAACTTTCCATCAAGGGTTATAATACCTATCAAAACGATGTGTATCAATTAAACAAAAAAACAGCTTATAGTTTTGCCTACAACCTTAATGACAACATTGCACCCAAAAAAATACTCCACCAAGCAAACCACATCGTACCTCTTTATTCCAAACTGCACGACAAAAAAGTAGAAATCATCAAATCTATAAACGGACAAAAGCATACTTATTTTGCAGGAGCTTATTTGTCTAATGGTTT
>JAIFLT010000067.1:12686-18936 GCA_020048955.1 Flavobacterium sp. | reverse complement strand
TCTCGCTTTTCTAATTTCTTTCTGCCCATTATTTTTTATATTTGAAAATGCAAAATTAATAATAGCACCTCAAAAAAAGAATTAACCAAATTACTTTTGGGACGGGACATTAAATAATAAGTTATTATTATCTGATGATTATTGGTATATATTTAAAAGAGATGAAAACGCCTCAGAAATTAAAGGTCATTTTTCTTTAAAGCGCTAATTCAACTTTTTATTGATTTCATCAAGAATAAAAATATAATCCTTTTGATTTTTTACAAAATCTCTTTCAGAAACATCAACAATCAGTACGTTTAAATCTTTCTGTGTTTTTATATAATCAAGATAACCGTTGTTGATTTTTTCTAAATATTCTGCAGGAATTTCTTGCTCATAACTTCTTCCTCTTCGTTTAATATTTGCTAATAATCGATCTGTTTTTTGGTATAAATAAACATATAAATCGGGTTTTGGCATTTCTTTATAAATGATATCAAAAAGCGTTTTATACAAACGATATTCATCTTCTGCTAAGGTTACTTTTGCAAAAATTAAAGATTTAAAAATATGATAATCGGCAATAATAAAATCTTTAAACAAATCAAATTGAGCCAAATCATCTGCTATTTGCTGATATCTATCGGCTAAAAAAGACATTTCTAACGGAAAAGCATAACGGCTTTGGTCTTTGTAAAATTTAGGCAAAAACGGATTATCTGCAAATCGTTCTAAAACCGTTTTAGCATTAAAATCTTCTGCCAATTTAGAAACCAAAGTAGTTTTTCCGGCACCAATATTTCCTTCAATAGCAATATAATTAAAATCGTGAAAATTTATTTTTTGTAAAGGTGCATTCAATTTTGAAATCTTTACACATCTACCTTCATCCTTACATTCTTTTAAAATATCTGAAATTGATTTTAGAATTCTTGGATGTTTCCAATCGGGAGCCACTTCTATCATTGGCAACAAAACAAAAAGTCGGTCTTGAAGATGTTTGTGTGGAATTTGTAATACTTCGGTTGTAATAATTTCATCATCAAAAGAAATCATATCGACATCAATTACTCTTGGTTGATAATCGGAACTTTCTATTCGAACTCTACCCAATTTTCTTTCTACTTTCAAAATATTTTTTAATAGCTTTTGCGGATTTTTGTGCGTGTGAATTAAAACCGCACAATTGTAAAACGAATCGCTATAAAAACCCCAAGAATCAGACTCATATAACGAAGAAACCTTTATTACAGTTCCAACTTCTTGATGCAATAAATCAATACAATGCTCAATATTTTCAAGACGACTACCTTGATTACTGCCTAGCGAAAGTATGACCTGATGTTGTTGATTCATATTTGGCAAAATAACTAAAAGAATTTCAGAATTGAAGTATATTTGTGGCTTGTGTTGATAACTATTTTTATTTTATAATTAATCAAAAGGTTTGTAACAAATTATATTTTTCAACTACTAATTAGTAAAATTAACTACTATGAGATTTTTAGGAAATGTATTAGCCACTATTGTTGGACTATTTATTTTTTGCATGATTTTTTTCTTCGGAATTATTTTAATTGGAGCTATTGCCGGAAGTGGCGACTCTGAAACAGTGTCTGTTCAAAGCCATTCTGTAATTGAATTAGATGTATCTAAAATCAACTACGATTATGCCGGAAAAACCAATTATGATGACATGCCCTTTTTGAACGACAAGGACACACATGACGGATTATTTGATATCATCAACGCAATAGAATACGCCAAAACAGATTCGGATATTGAAGGAATTTCGATTCTAAACAATTTTTCAAATCTAGGAATTGCCCAAACCAAAGCGTTGCGCGATGCTTTAGAAGATTTTAAAAAATCGGGTAAATTTATCTATTCTTATGCCGATGTTTATTCGCAAAAAGACTATTATTTGAATTCCGTTGCCAATACCATTTATTTGAATCCAATTGGAGAATTAGAGTTTAAAGGGTTGTCTGCCGAATTGATGTTTTTTAAAGATTTACAAGAAAAATCAGGTGTCAAAATGGAAGTCATTCGCCATGGAAAATACAAAAGTGCGGTAGAACCATTTTTAGAAAATAAAATGAGTGATGCCAATAGAGAACAAACTTCTCAACTATTAACTTCCGTTTGGAATTCGATTGTCAACGATGTTGCAGCTAGCAGAAAAATCTCTGTATCACGATTAAATCAGGTTGCCGACGGACTTTTAGCTAGAACACCCCAAATGGCAAAAGCCGAAAAATTAATTGACATTATCGCTTATGAAGATGTTTATCACAACGACATCAAAAAAGCTTTAAAAGTGGCTTCAAACGATGATTACGAAAGTGTTTCTATTGAGGATTATGCAGAAAAAGTGGCTTCAACATCAAAAGACTATAGTGCTAAAGACAAAATTGCCATCATTTATGCTCAAGGCGAAATTGGCAGCGGTGAGGGTGATGTAAACCTTATTGGCGAAGGCGCAATGCGACGTTCTTTGCAAGAAGCTCGTACAGATAAAAATGTAAAATCGGTAGTTTTAAGAATCGATTCACCAGGAGGAAGCGCTTTAACATCGGAACTTATTTGGAGAGAAATTGAATTGACTAAAAAAGTAAAACCTGTTGTAGTTTCTATGGGAAATTATGCTGCTTCTGGCGGTTATTATATTGCTTGTAATGCCAATAAAATTTTTGCAGAAGCTAATACAATAACAGGTTCTATTGGCGTTTTTGGAGTTTTACCCAACTTCACTGTTGCTGCCGATAAAATTGGTTTAGACATCGACCAAGTAAAAACACATACTAACGCTGCAGGTTATAGTCCGTTTATGCCATTAGATAAAAACTTTCGCGGTTTTGCTCAAGAAGGTGTTGAGAAAATTTATGCCACTTTTGTAAATCGAGTTGCAACAGGAAGAAAATTAACTTTTGAGCAAGTTGATGCTATTGGTCAAGGTAGAGTTTGGAGTGGTCAAGACGCATTAAAAATTGGTTTAGTTGACAAAATTGGCGGAATGGATGAGGCTATAAAAGAAGCTGCTAAGCTAGGAAAAACAACAAAATATAGAATACAAAATTTTCCTGAATTTGAAAAAAGTTTTGAAGACGTTTTAGCACAATTTGGGTTGGCACAATCGCGTCAAGCCATTATAAAAGAAGAAATTGGTGAGCAAAACTATAAAGTACTTCAGCAAATAAAACAAATGACCAACCAAAAAGGCGTTCAGGCAAGAATGGCTTATGAGTTGAAAATTAATTGATCAAAAAACGATTGGGTTAGTTGTTTTTATCCGTCTTATTGAAAAATGAGACGGATTTTTTATTTGAAGTCGTTTAAACTTTTTTGTAAAAATTTCTATATCAAGCAAAATAGGAAACATTTTATGAAAATTTTACAAACTAAAACCATCCTAAAACACTAAATTTGTTTCTTTCTCAAAGAAAGGCAAGATATTTGCACAGAATTCGCTTAATAAATTTTAAATCTTATGGTAAAGAAAATTTTAAAAATCGTTGGAATCGTATTGTTGTTATTAGTTGTCTCAGCATTTGCAATTCCGTATTTGTTCGAAGACCAAATAAAAGCCAAAATTCTAAAATCCATCAACGAAAGTGTTGACGCCAAAGTAGCCTTTACTGCTGCTGATTTGAGTTTGTTTAAAAGCTTTCCAAAAGCAAATGTTGCCATTGAAAATTTGTCTGTTATCAATAAAGCTCCATTTGAAGGTGATACTTTAGTTGCTTTTAAAGAACTAAATTTAAAAATGTCGGTGATGGAACTATTTAATGGCGATAATGAAGCTTTAAATATCGATGCCATTTCATCCAAAAACGGATTAATTAATATTATTTTCAATAAAGATGGCGTTGGAAATTTCGACATTGCTTTAAAAAATCAAGACCAAAAAACAGATGATGGTAAAAGCAAACCACTTTCTTTAAAAATTAAAGAATATGATGTTGAAAATTTTAAATTCAAATATTTTGATGAATCTTCTAAAATTTCGATGGTTCTTGACAGCATTAATCATTCTGGAACTGGCGATTTTACCAATGATGTTTTAGATTTAGACACTAAAACAACAGCCAAAGTTTCGTTGAATATGGACAAAGTAAACTATATGAATAATATAAATGTTTCTTTAGATGCTATTCTCGGAATTGACTTGAAAAACAGTAAATATACTTTCAAAGAAAATAAAGCAAAAATTAATGAATTGCCTTTAGAATTCAATGGTTTTATTCAAATGGTAGAAGCAGGTCAAGTATATGATTTGACATTTAAAACGCCAACTTCGTCTTTCAAAAATTTCTTAGGATTAATTCCGTCTGCCTATTCTAGTAGTTTAGACAATGTAAAAACTACTGGCGATTTTACCGTTGCAGGTTTTGCTAAAGGAATTTTAACCGATACTACTGTTCCTAAATTTAATATTGCAATTGCTTCAAACAATGCTTCTTTCCAATATCCTGATTTACCAAAATCGGTTAAAAACATTATCATTGACACTAAAATCATCAATGAAACTGGTATAATGAACGATACTTATGTAAATTTAGATAAACTTTCCTTTTCTATTGATCAAGATATTTTTAACGCTAAAGCAACTATTAAAAATATTGCAACAAACGCATTGGTTGAGGCCGCTTTAAAAGGAACAATCAATTTGTCCAATTTATCAAAAGCCTATCCTATTAAATTAGAAAAACCACTTTCTGGAATTCTGAAAGCTGATGTTACTACCAAATTTGATATGGCATCTGTTGAAAAAAGTCAGTACCAAAACATCAATAATGCAGGAAATATCAACTTAACTGGATTTAAGTATGTAGATGAAAACGGTAAATCGATGAATATTAATAGTGCGATTGTTCAATTCAATCCTAGCCGAATAAACCTTCAAGAATTTAAGGCTACCACCGGAAAAAGCGATATGAATGTAACTGGAGTTTTAGAAAATTTTTACGGTTTTGCTTTTAGAAATCAGAATTTGCAAGGAAACTTCAACTTAAGTTCCAATCAACTGGCAGTTTCCGATTTTATGACTACTGCAGAGCCAACTACTAAAACAGAAACGAAAGCTAAAACAGAAGCCATGAAAATTCCTGCATTCTTAGATTGTTCGCTTACTGCAAAAGCCAATACCGTTTTGTATGATAATTTAACCTTGAAAGATGTTGCTGGAAAATTGATTATAAAAGACCAAGCGGTAACTTTACAAAATGTAAACACCACTATTTTTGGAGGGTCTATAGGCTTAAACGGAATGGTTTCGACTAAAGCAAAAACTCCAACTTTCAATATGGATTTGAATTTAAATAAAGTGAACATTGCAGATAGTTTTACCCAATTGGACATGCTAAAAAAAATTGCGCCCATTGCTGGAATCATCAACGGAAAATTGAGTTCTACCATCAAGTTATCAGGAAATTTAGATGCTAATGAAATGACGCCCGATTTAAAAACATTGTCTGGAGATTTATTAGGTCAACTTCTTTCTACAACAGTCAATGCTAAAAACTCTACTTTATTGAATGCTTTGGGTTCTAATATTAAATTTTTAGATGTTAATAAATTGAATTTGAACGATTTGAAAGCTGCAGTTGCCTTTAAAGACGGAAAAGTGACTGTAAAACCATTTGACATTAAATACCAAGACATTAAGGTAACCGTTGGCGGAACGCATGGTTTTGACCAATTGATGAATTATACTTTAAAAATGGATGTTCCTGCAAAATATCTAGGTACAGAAGCCAACGCTTTAATTGCAAAATTAACTCCTGCAAACCAAGCCAAACTAGAAAATATTCCTGTTAATGCAATAGTTGGAGGTTCGTTTACCACGCCAAAAATATCGACCGATATGAAAACAGCAACTACTACTTTAGTGAATAATTTAGTAAAACAACAAAAAGAACAATTAGTAGGTAAAGGAACATCAGCTTTAGGAAATTTAATTAATAAAAACAAAAAACCTGACGATACAACCAAAACTAAAGTTCCTGCAACAAAAGAAGAAGTTAAAACCAAAGCCAAAGATTTATTGAATGGTTTTTTAAACAAAAAGAAATAAGGCAACTACAACAACCCCGTAATTGTCAGTTTGTCATTTTGACGAAGGAGAAATTGCATCAATAATCTAATGTGATTTCTCCTTTGTCGAAATGAAAAAAATCTACAAATTAATCTTCACTACATAACCTTCAAAGGTTCTTACATTAAAAACGGTTCCGTCTTCAAAGATTAAATATTGCCCTTTTATTCC
>JAIFLT010000067.1:0-12679 GCA_020048955.1 Flavobacterium sp. | reverse complement strand
TCTACAAATTAATCTTCACTACATAACCTTCAAAGGTTCTTACATTAAAAACGGTTCCGTCTTCAAAGATTAAATATTGCCCTTTTATTCCGGTAAGTTTTCCTGTAAAGTTTTTTGTGCTATCTAAATTTATACTCAAAACTTTTTTTGGATATTCCAAAACCGGGAAATTCATTTGGTACAAATCAACTTTAGTATTATGAAAAAAATCTTTCACTTCAGATGGTATCAAATTTTCTAATTTTAATCGTTCTGAAATTAAATCAACTGACTTATAATCATTTGTCAACATTTTTCTAAAATTAGTTTTATCGGCAAAATGATTTTTCAAAGCCACTTCGGTAATTCCTGCTAAATATCGATTTGGAACCTCAACTATCGGGATGGCTTGCACTGCTCCTTGATCTATCCATCGGGTTGGCACTTGCGTTTTTCTGGTTACACCAACTTTTACCTCACTTGATAAAGCTAAATATACAATATGGGGTTGCAATTGAACTCTTTTTTCATATTCTAAATCTCTATCTTCAATGTCTAAATGGGCTGTCGATAATTCGGGTTTCATAATCCAATCGCCTGCAGAAGCACTACTCATAAAGCAATCGTAACAAAATCCTTGACGGAAAATTTTCTTTTTCTTACCACATTCCAAACATTGATAACCCACAAAATTAATTTCTAACGATTTGTTTAACAACTGATTCAAATGGAGAAAACTGTTTTCAAAAACCAAATAATATTGAATTGGATTGGAAAACTCGGTTTGCATTTTAGTGAGAACGCCTTCGTAGTGCATATTAAATATTAGATTTATGATATTAGATTTTAAATATTTTACTATTTTAGCGTAAAGTTATAACTCATAACTCACAACTCATAACTCACAACCAAAAAAAATGCCTTTTCCAATAATTAATTCCATCGCATCTTGGTTTTTGAAGCAACGCATTCATCAGATTGAGTTGTTTCTTAAATATCCTAATGAAGTTCAAGATGAGTTGCTTATGAATTTAATTCGGAATTGTGAAGAAACCGTCATTGGAAAAAAATACGATTTTGAATCGATACGAAATTATAAAACATTTACCGAAAGAGTTCCTGTATCTACCTACGAAGAATTGGAACCTATGATTGAACTCACACGAAAAGGTGCGCAAAATGTTTTTTGGAATACACCCATAAAATGGTTTGCCAAATCGAGCGGTACAACTAATGCAAAAAGTAAATTTATTCCGGTAAGCAATGAAGCTTTGGAAGATTGCCACTACAAAGGCAGCAAAGATTTGTTGTGTATGTACTTGAACAACAACGAAAACTCAGAGATGTTTCTAGGAAAAAGTTTGCGTCTTGGTGGCAGTTCACAGATTTATGAAAACAACAATACTTCGTTTGGAGATTTATCGGCAATTTTGATTGAAAACATGCCCATGTGGGCAGAATTCAGCAGTACGCCAAGCAATAAAATATCGTTGATGAGCGAATGGGAAACCAAATTAACTGCCATTATTAACGAAACCAAAACAGAGAATGTAACGAGTTTTGCTGGCGTTCCTTCATGGATGTTGGTTTTGTTGAATCGAATTTTAACCGAAACCAACAATTCTAATTTGATGGAATTATGGCCCAATTTGGAAGTATATTTCCACGGAGGCGTAAATTTTGAACCCTATCGGGAGCAATATCAAAAGATTATTCCGAGTAGTGATTTTAAATATTATGAAATTTACAATGCTTCTGAAGGATTTTTTGCCATTCAAGATTTGAATTATTCTAATGATTTGTTGTTGATGTTGGATTATGGCATTTTCTACGAGTTCATTCCGATGGATACTTATGGAACACCAAATCAACGTATTGTTCGATTAGCTGATGTTGAATTGTTTAAAAATTATGCTATTGTAATCACAACTAATTCAGGATTATGGCGTTATATGATTGGAGATACGGTAAGATTCACTTCTTTAAAACCCTTCAGGATTAGAGTTTCTGGCAGAACCAAGCATCATATTAATGTTTTTGGAGAAGAATTAATGGTTGAAAATACAGATACTGCCATTGCTAAAACATGTTCGGTATTGCATTGTGAAGTTAAAGATTATACCGTTGCTCCTATTTTTATGAAAGGAAAAGAAAAAGGCGCACACGAATGGATGATTGAATTTAAAAAACATCCCGAAGATATGGCGCAATTTCAAAAAGTATTGGATGAAACGTTGCAAACCGTAAATTCTGATTATGAAGCCAAACGTTATAATAATATGACATTAAACCAATTGAAAGTAAATGTTGCTCGTGAAAATTTATTTTATGATTGGCTAAAAGAACAAGATAAATTAGGTGGACAACATAAAATTCCGAGATTGTCAAACGAACGTGATTATTTGGAGCAATTGATTGGGATGCAGACGAGTGTAAAAAATTCTTTAAATTTGTAATATGAAACAGGTAACTATAAATATCAAAGACAACAAATACTCGTTTTTTTTAGAATTAATAAATAAAATGGATTTCATATCTATTGTTGATAATGATGATTGGTATGAAAATCTTTCTCAAAATGAGAAAAATTCAATTGAAAAAGGCATTAATGATATTGAAAAAGGACGAATTCATTCTCATGAAGAAGTCATGACAATAGCTAGAAAAAAAATATCAGACTTAAGAAATTCTAAATGAAAATCATTTGGTCAACTTTAGCTAAAGATTATTATATCTATATTATTGAACAACTTTTTGAAAAATGGAATATCAAAATTGTTGAAAAATTTGAAAGAGAAATTACTAATTTGATATATAATATTTCAAATAACAATCAAATTTGTCCACAGCCAAAAAAATTGTTAATTATCATAAATGCATCGTAAACAATCACATCTCTTTAATTTACAGAATTGAAAACCAAAGAATTGAAATAATAACCTTATTATATAATCAATCTGATCATTTGTATTAATGAAAAATCTATTCATTTTATTTTTACTCTCATTATCCATAATTTCTTGTGGACCTAAAAGAATGAAATGTTATGGAAAACGTTGCGTGGAAACTTCAATTAAAAAAGAAAGTTACGTACCTTCGCATCGCAATTCGTAATTCCCAATTCCTTTTTTGAAAACTAAACTTTACTTAGCTTTATTTTGTGTTGCCTTCTTTTGGGGCACCACCTTTTTGGGCATTCGAATTGGCATTGAAACCATTCCTCCTTTTCTTCTTGCTGGAATTAGAAACTTAATTTCAGGTTTTATCATTTTCTTTTATTTGTTGTTTCAACAAAAATTAGAACCCGTAAACCCAAGGCAATTTCTTAGAGCTTTTATCTTATCTATAATGATGATTGTTCTTGCCAACGGATTAACAACCTATTCTGAAAAATACATTACAAGCGGTTTGGCATCGTTAATTTCGACTTTATCTCCTTTTTTTGTACTGATTTTGAATTTGCTTTTAGGCAACGAAAAACTCTCCATCAAAACTACTCTTGGAATCTTACTAGGAATGTTTGGTATTTTTCTAATCTACCAAAACAGTCTTTCCGATTTATTGAATCCTGAGTATCGACAAGGAGTTTTTGCTATTTTAATTGCCGTTTTAATGTGGGCTATTGGAACCATTATCACTAAAAAAGGAAGTGAAAATTCGTTAACCATGCTTATGAATGTATGTGTTCAAATGATTATCGCCGGAATTATTTTGACTACAATTCAATTCATTTTAACACCAACAATCTCTACCGAAAACTGGAGTTTGCGTAGCGTTTTGGCTATGATTTACTTAGCCGTTTTTGGCTCGGTTGTGGGTTATGTGGCTTATAGTTATTTGATAACACAAATGTCTTCTACCAAAGTTTCTGTTTTATCTTATGTGAATGTTGTGGTGGCTTTATTTCTGGGTTGGCTTATACTAGATGAAATAATTACTTCTCGAATTATCATGGCAGCTTCCTTAATTATTGGTGGTGTTTTTATTGTGAACTACAAAAAAGCAAAATAAATTTAAGCTTTACTGTAACATTTGTTGATGATAAAAGTCTTATAAGGAAATCATCATCCGAGGCAAAGACAAACTTTTTGGGGTGCAACGGAAAAAATCAAATCAATCAAAAAATGAAATCACTATTTCTATCTATTACCTTATTAGTAGCAAATGCCTTATTTGCTCAAGAAACAAAAAAAGACTCAGAAACACTAAAAGACACCGTCAAGAAAAAAGTTGTAGTGCTTGACGAAGTAAAAGTCGCTACTAAAAAAGAACTCATAAAAGTTGATTCCGACAAAACCACAGTTTCTGTAAAAGACAACGCTATGTTAAGCACAGGAAATGCTTATGATGCTGTTAAAAAATTACCAGGAGTTATCGCTTCTCCAACAGGAGGTTTGACTTTAAATGGTAAAGGTGTTGCCATTTATATCGATGGCTCTCCAAGCACGCTAAGTGGTTCTGATTTAGAAAATTATCTATCTTCTCTTCCTGCCAATGCTATTGAAAAAGTAGAACTAATTTATAATCCTGGCGCTGCCTTTGATGCTAATGCTAGTGGATCTGTAATCAATTTGGTAACTAGCAATAAACGTTTAAAAGGCATCAATGCAACATTCAATTTAAATTATAATTTCAACAACTATCAAAAACCTAGTCCGCAAATATTATTGAACGGAAAAGAAAAAAACTTGAGTTGGCAAACCATGATTGGATATAATTATATAGAGCGTGAGCAAAAGTCTAAAAACGGACAAACTTTTACTTCTTTCAATCCAGATAAGTACATCGACCAACAAAGACTTTCTGTTACCACCAACCGAAATTTATACATTAGAATTGGGACTAATTATAAGTTGAGTGAAAAATCTAACTTGTTGTTTAATTACAATTCTACTTATAGCAATGACAGAGATGTTTTTGATGCAAAGACTACTGGAAGTGAAATTTCAGATTATTTGAACGATGGAACAAACAAAACAAAATCGAATAACCAAGAGTTTAGTTTACAATACAAAACCAAATTAGATACTATTGGCAGAACACTTGATATCATTGCTTTTGCAAATACATTCAATAGAAATCCGAATTTTAAATCTAATGCTTTTGATGGTGTAACTTCTAGTTATAATAATTTTACAAACGACTTTGGTTTACTAAATTATTACTTAAAATATGATTTTTCCATACCTTTTGAAAAACTAAAACTTTCTATTAATACCGGTGGAAAATTTAATACCATTAAAGTAAATAACACCGGAAATTATAATTTGAATTCGCCCATTACAGACCTCATTGACTTTGATTATAAAGAAACAAATTTGGCATTTTATGCAGAGGCAAGAAAAAAGATTAAAAAATTCAACTTTACTTTAGGGCTTCGCTTTGAAGATTTTAATGTAAATAGAACTGGAATTGTTGACAACACAAGAACAGATATCGATTTCAATAACAGGAATTTATTTCCTAACGTAAGTGCTTTGTATGAAGTGGCTCCAAGTGTAAATGTGAGTGCGTCTTATTCAAGAAAAATTTCGCAACCAAGTTATGGCGTTTTAGATCCTAATGGTTCTAATTTTGACCAATATAATTCTTCAACCGGAAATTTATTATTGAATCCTTCGTTTTTTGACAATTATGAATTCAAGATTTCGGCGATGGATTTCATTCAATTAGGAACAAACTATACCGTTTCTAAAGATCATAATTTATTTATATTTAATGCCGAACCAGGACAATTAGTGAGCACCCAAACGTTTCAACAATTTGATCGTTTTAAAACAATGAGTGTTTTTGCCAACTTTCCAATTCCGTTAGATTATTTCTTTAAAGGAAAAGAAGAGTTCAAAAACAGAATGAACAACATTGATAAAATGAATTACATCTTTTTAAACATCAATTACATCAAAAACTTGACAGAAGGATATGATTTTTCATTTGAATCAAAACCTATTTGGAACTATGCTGCCCAAGCGCAAATTATGTTGCCATGGGATATTAAAAGTAGTATGACTTACTTCATTTTACCAGAAGGTGGTGTTTGGGAAATATACAAAATCACAAAACCAATTCAACAATTTGATATTTCGTTGAACAAAGATTTCTTGAATAAGAAATTAAAACTAGGTATTCACGCCTTTGATTTATTCAATCAAAATGAGGTTAATGCCTTAGTTTCGTCTACCAATTTGGAAACAAAATTCTATGAGAAAAATGATTCTAGAGTTTTTAGAATTTCATTAACCTACAGATTTGGAAACTTAAAATTAGAAAAAGAAAACACCGACATTCAAACAGAAAAAGTGAAAAGTGGCGGTGGATTAGTGAAGTAATTTAGAGATTAGTTGTAAAATAAAACCCGATTTTGAAATTTCAGAATCGGGTTTTTTATTGAGATTAAAAATAGGTTTCAACAGCAAATTTAAACTGTTCTATAAAAATTTTCTTGAAAGCACTGATATTATTTTGCTCATAAAAGAGTAACATTGCCTTTTTATAATCAATAGTATCAACTGTTCTGAATGAAATTGGACAATATTTATTATTTATTAATATTGCATTACTAATTATCCTAGCTGTTCTTTTGTTTCCATCTGAGAAGGGTTGAATATAAGAAAGTAAAATCAATACTAAAAAAGATTTATCAAAGATGCTTTCGCGTGTATTTATAAGTAAACACAAGTCTTGTAATGCTTCTTTTATTTGAAATTCATTATCTAATGGTTTGTAATTTGTTCCAGAAATACCAACTCTTCGGTTTCTAATATTTCTATCAATTCCTAAACCTTCAATTAATAAACTATGAATATCTTCGATTCTTGAAACAGCCAAGGGATTTATATAATCAGAATTAGCTAAAATAAAATCTAAAGCCGATTTATGATTTAATAACATTACTGCTTCCTCTTTAGTTTTTCCAGAAGCAGTTTCTCTATCTTTCAACAACCTTTCTGTTTCTAATAAGGAATAGGTATTTCCTTCTATTTGAGATGATTTCCAACTTAAATCAATGGCTAATCTCTCAAACTCTTTATTAAATTCTGACACAGAAAGTTTTGAAATATTTTCACTAAATTGGTTTTGAAGATTTGATAATTTTTCATTCTCCTCTTTTGTAAAAATTGAAATGGAACACAAGGTGTTCTTAATCAAATCGAAATTAAACCCTTCGTAAATTTTTCTTTCATCAATTTCTTTTTCAAAATAGCGGTCTAAATTAATAGAATATAAAACATCAAACCCTTTATTAATAAAGTATTTTGTTGCCTTTCCTCTTCCCTTTGTTTCAATAAGATTTTTATCTAATAAAATCTGAATAATTCTTTTAATAGTAGCGAATGAAACCACATTGGTATCTAAACTACCATGAATTTCTTTAGAGGAACTGTTTGGAAAGTTCTTAATATAATCAAGAATTTCTTCTTGTAAATTGAATTTGAATTTTGCCATACCACAACTTTGAGCTCACAAATATAAAAAATAAAGCTCAAAAATGTATTTTTTTGAGCTTTATTTGAGCTTTCTATGAGCTTGAATTGGTTTAAGAAGCAATTTCCAATCGTTTCAATAAATTTTTATTCAAAGTATGTTCGGCATAATCTCTATCAATTTCTAGAGATTTATCATCAGAACTTGGTAATTCATACATGGCATCGGTTAAGATGGCCTCACACAACGAACGTAATCCACGCGCACCTAATTTGTATTCTAACGCTTTTTCAACAATATAGTCTAACGCTTCGTTGGTGATGGTGAATTTTACATCATCCATAGCAAAAAGCTTTTCGTATTGCTTTATTAAAGCATTTTTTGGTTCCGTTAGAATTGAACGCAATGTTGCTGCATCTAAAGGATCCATGTGAGTTAATACTGGCAGACGACCAATAATTTCTGGAATCAATCCAAAATCTTTAATGTCTTTTGGGATGATGTATTGCAACAAATTATCTTTATCAATATTATCAACATTCCTTGATGTTGAATATCCTACAGCCGTTCTGTTTAAACGTTTGGAAATGATTCTTTCAATTCCGTCAAAAGCTCCACCAGCGATGAACAATATATTTTGAGTATTAACCTCAACAAATTTTTGGTCAGGATGTTTTCTTCCTCCTTTTGGTGGCACATTAACAACGGTTCCTTCCAATAATTTCAATAAGGCTTGTTGCACACCTTCGCCAGAAACATCACGAGTTATCGATGGATTATCACTTTTACGTGCAATTTTATCAATTTCGTCGATGAAAACAATTCCTCGTTCGGCTTTGGTCACATCATAATCGGCAGCTTGAAGCAAACGAGTTAAAATACTTTCAACATCTTCTCCAACATAACCAGCTTCAGTCAATACTGTTGCATCAACAATGGCTAAAGGAACATCTAACATACGAGCAATTGTTTTGGCTACTAATGTTTTTCCGGTTCCTGTTTGTCCCACCATAATGATGTTTGATTTTTCAATTTCAACATCTTCGGCTGCTTGTTGTTGCATTAATCTTTTGTAGTGATTATAAACAGCAACCGACATTACTTTTTTGGTTTGCTCTTGACCAATAACATATTCGTCTAGAAATGCTCTGATTTCTTTTGGCTTGCGCAAAACTAAATTGGTAGCTGCTTTTACACCCGAATTGGTTTTTAATTCTTCTAAAATAATTCCGTGTGCTTGTTCGATGCAACGGTCGCAAATGTGTGCGTCAATTCCGGCAATTAATAAATTGGTTTCCGGTTTTTTTCTTCCGCAGAAGGAACATTCTAATTTTTCTTTTGCCATTTTTTTGAGTTGGAAGATGGAAGATGGATGCTGGAAGATGAGAAAACTCCCAACTTCCAGCTTCTAACTTCCAGCTTTATTATCTTCTTAACACTTCATCTATCATTCCGTATTCTTTTGCTTCATCGGCAATCATCCAGTAATCGCGCTCGCTGTCTTTGTGAACTTTATCGAAAGTTTGACCTGAATGATGCGAGATAATTTGATACAATTCATCTTTCAATTTCAACATTTCTTTCAAGTTGATTTCCATATCGGTAGCCACACCTTGAGCGCCACCTGATGGTTGATGAATCATTACTCTAGAATGTGGTAAAGCCGAACGTTTTCCTGCTGCACCAGCACACAATAAAACTGCACCCATAGAAGCTGCCATTCCTGTACAGATTGTTGCTACATCTGGTTTTATATATTGCATCGTGTCATAAATACCCAATCCAGCATAAACGCTTCCTCCTGGAGAATTGATATAGATTTGAATATCTTTAGACGCATCTGCGCTTTCTAAAAACAATAATTGTGCTTGAATCACATTAGCAATATAATCATCAACTCCAGTTCCAAGAAAGATAATTCTATCCATCATTAAACGAGAAAAAACATCCATTTGAGTAATATTCAATTGACGTTCTTCAATAACTGCTGGTGTCATATTCATTGGTGTTAATGCTCCAATAATTTTATCATAATACAAGCTATTCACTCCATGGTGTTTGGTAGCAAATTTTTTAAATTCTTTTCCGTAGTTCATTTTTAAATTTTAGTTTAAAAGTTTATGTTTTTATTCTTCGAAAAGCCTCGAAGACAATTTGTAATTATCTAATTAAAACTTAATACCCTATTGCAAAGGTCGTACCTTTTATTTAATGTGACAAATTGTCTTAAAAAAAAGCGTCAAAATCCAAAGACTTTGACGCTCAAATATAATAAATTATCTTTTACAATTAGTGGTTTAATTCTCCATACATGGCTTTTATAAACTCTTCGTAATTAACTTCTTTAGTTTTTGCTTTTACTTTTTCTTTGAAAAGGTTTAACATTTTTTCGCTCATCACTTGTTCTGAAAGGCGTTTTACTTCGTCTTGGTTACCCATAACTCGAGCAACGATTCCTTGAACATCTTCGTCTGTTGGGTTCATTTGCCCAAATTGTGCCATTTGTTTTTTGATTAAACCAGATGTAAAATCTTTTAATTCGTCAAAAGTAATTTGAAGATTGTTATCTGCCATTACCTTACCTTCGATTAATTGGTAACGTAAACCATTTTCTGACTTTGAGTATTCCTCCTCAGCTTGTTCTGCTGTTAATGGATTTTCACCAGCGGTTTGAATCCATTTTTTTAAAAAAGCTGCAGGTAAATCAAATTTTGTAGTAGCAATTAATGATTCTGTAACGTCGTTTAAGAATTTTTGGTTGGCTTGTTGTTCAAATTGTTGCTCCGCATCTTCTTTGATTTTTGCTTTCAATTCTTCTAGTGAATTTACAACTCCAGCTCCAAATAGTTTATCGAATAACTCTTGATTTAATTCTGCTGGCTCGCTGGCTACCACTTCGTCAATTGTAAAGGTAACTTCAATATCTAAACCGTGAATATCATCGTGACCAATAGCCAAAACATCCATTAATTTATGGTCATCATTGAATAAACCTTTGGTTTTAAGAGTAACAACATCGCCTACTTTTTTACCTAAGAACATCTTTGCTGTTTTTGGGTCAGCCAATAATTCCATATCTAAAGTTGTTCTATTATTGATTCCTTTTTCTTCATTTGCAAAAATTCCAGAAACATCATTTCCTTCTGCAACAACATCTGACGAAACGATTTTACCATATTGTTTTTGAATTCTTGCTACTTGAGCGTTCAACATAGTGTCATCTGCAATAATTTTGTATTGAACCACATCATTTTTAGCCGCTAAATCAACAGAAAAAGTTGGTGCTAATCCTAATTCGAAATCAAATTTAAAATCTTCGGCATCCCAATTGAAACTGTCTGTTACAACAGGAAGCGGGTTTCCTAAAATATCTAATTTTTCTTCTTGTAAATATCTGTTTAGATTTTCTTGTAAAACTTTGTTTACTTCTTCCAATAAAATTGCTTTTCCGTATTGTTTTTGGATTAAGCTCATTGGTACAGCACCTTTTCTAAAGCCAGGAATTGCTGCATTTTTTCGATAATCTGCTAGTACTTTTTCTACTTTTGGAGCATAATCAGCTTTAGAAACCTCAACAGTTACTACAGCATTTAATGCGTCTACATTATTTCTTGTAATATTCATTTCTTCGTGTTTTATACCTACTAAAATTGGGTTGCAAAATTATAACATTTCTACAACCCAACCAATTTTATTTTATTGATTTTTAAACTATTTTTTACCTTCTCCTGTTAGTTGATAAACCAATGATTGCGAAAGTGATAAAATGATGCTAAAGAAAAAGGCAGTCCAAAAACCGTTTACATCAAATCCATCTACAAAATGGTCGCACATTAGAATAATTATGGCATTGATAACCAGCAAAAACAGTCCAAGAGTAAAAACCGTAACTGGTAAAGTTAAGAGAACCAAGAATGGTTTAACAAAAAAGTTTAACAATCCTAAAACTATGGCTACAACTAATGCTGTAGAAAATTCGTCAACCACCACTCCTTTCATAAGGTAAGATATAACCATAACTAAGATGGATGTTATTAAAATTCTTAAAAGTAATTTCATATGTTTAAATTTTATTTTTTATCGGTAACATATGGTATCGCCTTTTTAATCATTGGTGTTTGCTTGCGCAAACTTGTTGTTAATGGCGATTTCATATTTTCTAATTAATTTTTATTTACAATATTATTCCAAAAAACGTGCCGTTTCCTCAAAAAACAACTGCGGATTTTCTGCATGCAACCAATGCCCTACATTTGAAATTGTTGCTAATTCAAAGTTAGGGAAATGTTTTTTTATATCAGGCAAATCTTTATCTAAAATATACCTTGAATTACCTCCACGAATAAATAGTGTTGGTTTTTCAAAAAAAGCTTCTTCGGGCAAAGCAGTTCCAATTACTTCAATTTTATCATTAAAAACTTTCAAATTAAAACGAAAATCCAATTGCCCTGGCGCTGCCCAATATAAATTCTTCATTAGAAATTGCCTTGTCCCAAAATCTGGTATAAAAGGATATAAAGTTTCTTCAACAGAGGTTCTGTCTGGTTTTGAAATAAAATCTATTGCATTCAATCCTGCTAAAATATCTTGATGATGTGGTGCATAATATTTTGTACCAATATCGGCTACTATTAATTTTTCAACCTTCTCAGGGTATTTGGTTGCAAAAAGCATGGCTACTTTTCCTCCCATAGAATGTCCTATAATAGAAACTTGATTCAAATTATGATTTTGACAATATTCTAAAACATCTTGTGCCATAATAGCATAACTAAAATCTTCTGAGTGAAAGCTTTTTCCGTGATTTCTCATATCTAAAATATGAACTTGAAATCCTTTAGCTGCATAAAGCGAACCAAAAGATTTCCAATTGTCAGACATTCCTAAAAATCCGTGAATTATTAGCAGTGGTTTTCCTTCTCCTTCTATTCTTGAGTGCAACATTTTACCATTCCTAAAAATCCGTGAATTATTAGCAGTGGTTTTCCTTCTCCTTCTATTCTTGAGTGCAACATTTTACTTCAATTTTTGCAAATACATGTTTACCACATTATCCAATCCTAAATATAATGCTTCAGAAATTAGCGCATGCCCGATAGAAACCTCTAATAATCCTGGAATATTTTCTTTAAAAAATTTGATATTATCCAAACTTAAATCGTGACCCGCATTGATACCTAATATTAATTCATTTGCTAAAACTGATGCTTTAGTGTAAGGTTCAATTCCTTTCAAATTTCCTAAATTATATTGGTGCGCAAACGCCTCTGTGTAA
>JAIFLT010000036.1 GCA_020048955.1 Flavobacterium sp. | reverse complement strand
AGTGAAGGAACCGATTATTCAAAACTTGAAAATGCTAGAAAGCTTGCTCCAAACGAGTTTACGTATCATCCACAATTAGGTTATATCTCTTTGCAACAGCGTTTGGCTAATGACGAAGTTCTTGCTGTAGCTTATCAATATACTATTGGAGATCAAGTATATCAAGTAGGGGAGTTTGGTAATGATGGTGTAGAAGCAACACAAGTTGACCCTAATGGTGTGCCATCATCACAAGCATTGATCTTGAAAATGCTTAAAAGTAGTTTGACCAATGTTCAAAAACCAATTTGGGGATTGATGATGAAAAACATTTATCAAATTCCGGGTGGCTATCAATTGCAAAAAGAAGATTTCAAATTCAATATCTTATATACCGATCCATCACCATTGAACTACATTACACAAGCCAATACTACTTCGCCACTTCCTGCTGGAGTTGAACAAACGCCTTTGTTGAAAGTTTTTGGTGTTGACCAATTAAATTATAACAACGACCCACAAAACGGCGGTGACGGATTCTTCGATTTTATTCCAGGATTAACCGTAGATCAGCAAAATGGGAGATTAATTTTTACCTCTGTAGAACCTTTTGGTAAGTATTTATTTGAAAAATTAAGAACGGGTTTAGCAGAAGATTACAACGGAGACCCAACCGTAGTTTACAACGCCAATCAAGCAAAATACGTTTTTAGAACCTTATACAAAAGCACGCAAGCAGCGGCTTTACAAGATAGCGAGAAAAATAAGTTTCAACTTAGAGGTAAATTCAAATCGTCTGGTGGCGATGGCATCCCGATAGGCGCTTTCAATGTACCCAAAGGTTCTGTTGTAGTAACCGCTGGCGGAAGGGTTTTGGTTGAAGGGGTAGATTATACCGTAAATTATCAAGCAGGTAGAGTGCAAATTCTTGATCCGGCACTATCAGCTTCTAATACTCCAATTGAAGTTTCTGTAGAAAATAACTCTGTTTTCGGACAACAAACAAGACGTTTCTTTGGTTTCAATGTGGAACATAAATTTTCTGAAAAATTTATTTTAGGAGCTACCTTCTTAAAAATGTCAGAAAGACCTTTTACTCAAAAATCGAATTACGGACAAGAATCGGTAAACAATTCTATTTACGGAATTAATACTGCTTATTCTGCCGAAGTACCTTTCTTAACTAGATTGGTAAATAAACTTCCAAACCTAGATACCGATGTGCCTTCGGTGGTTTCTTTTAGGGGTGAAGTTGCCTACTTGCAACCCAATTCTCCAAAAGCCGATCGTTTTGAAGGTGAAGCAACCATATATGTTGACGATTTTGAAGGTTCACAATCAACCATCGATTTAAAATCGCCTTTTTCTTGGTACTTGTCTTCTACACCAGAAAAACCAACCACTGGAGTGCTGCCAAGTTATCCAGATTTTGGTGGAACTTCCAATGATTTAAGTTATGGTTTTAAAAGAGCTAGATTAGCTTGGTATTCTATTGACCCCATTTTTTATACCCAAAGACCATCAGGGATTTCTGAAGATGATTTGTCGTTAAATGCAACTAGAAGAATTTTAAGTCAAGAGTTATTTCCCAATACAGTAATTGCTCAAGGACAAACGCAAGTAGTAAATACGTTAGATTTAACGTATTTTCCAAACGAACGTGGTCCATACAATTTTAATACAGCAACAGCACCTGACAATACGCTACCCAATCCAGCAGATAATTTTGGCGGAATAGTTCGTGCTTTAAATTCAACCAATTTTGAACAGTCTAATGTAGAATATATTCAATTTTGGATGCTAGATCCTTATTTTACGGCTCCAGGCAGACCAATTGAAACGGCTCCAACAAATGTTGGTAAAGTGTATATAAACCTTGGTGAAATATCAGAAGACGTACTTAAAGACGGAAGAAAATTCTATGAAAATGGAGTTGGTAATAATCAAATAGTGGTTAATCCGCAACCGCTTTGGGGAGATGTACCCGCTTCACAATCATTAATCTATGCTTTTGATAACGATGGAGGAAATAGAACCGCACAAGATGTTGGGTTTAATGGATTGAACGATGCGCAGGAAGCCACAAAGTTTCCTGCCTTCTCCTCTTTTGCCGATCCTGCAGTAGATAATTATACCTATTTCTTAAATACTACTGGAACTATTTTTGACCGTTATAAAAATTATAATGGCACAGAAGGCAATTCTCCTATAGATGTAACCGATACCAATCGTGGTTCTACAACCGTTCCAGATGTTGAAGACATCAATAGAGACAATACTATGAATACCATTAATGCTTACTATGAATATGGTATTGAAATAAAACCAGGTATGGCTGTTGGTTCTAAATACGTAACCGATGTAAGAGAAATACCCCCATTTACATTGCCTAATGGCGAGACTGCCCAAGCAAGATGGATTCAGTTTAAAATACCAATATCTCAACCCGATAACACGGTAGGAAGCATTTCAGATTTTCGTTCCATACGATTTATGAGATTGTTTATGACAGGTTTTACAAGTCAGGTGACGTTGCGTTTTGGCTCTTTAGATTTAGTCCGTGGCGAATGGAGAAGATTTGAAAACACACTAGACCCAAATGATACCGATACCTCTGATGATGGTACCGACTTCGACTCTCAAGCAGTAAACATTCAAGAAAACGGAGATAGATTGCCAATTCATTATGTAACACCTCCCGGAGTTCAATTGGAAGAACTGTATTTTAACAATACATTAATCCCACAAAACGAGCAATCATTAGCTTTACGTATTGATGGTGATGGTCTAGAACCAGGCGATTCAAGAGCAGTTTTCAAAAATGTAAATGTAGATATGCGTCAGTTTAAAAAACTAAAAATGTTTCTTCACGCAGAAGCTCCAACGGATGGTGATGTCGATTTAAAAGATGACGAAATGGTTGGGTTTATTCGTTTTGGAAATGACTTTACAGAAAACTTTTATCAAGTTGAAATTCCGTTAAAGAAAACGCAATTTGGTGATCCTTCACCAGAAGGCGTTTGGCCAGAATCTAATAGAATCGATATTTCTACAGAATTATTAACAAAGCTAAAAATCTTAGCTTTAAACCATGTTTACACACCCGGCGAAATTTTCTATAGAAATGAAGATGATCCAGACATGAATCCTTCAGCATCAGGAAAAGTAAACAAACTTAAAATTGGTATTAGAGGAAACCCTAATTTCGGATTAGTAAGAACGTTGATGGTTGGGGTAAAAAACCAAACCGACGATTTAAACACGCCACAGCATCCATTAAATCCGAGACGTATTAAAGGCGAAGTATGGTTCAATGAACTTCGTCTAGCCGAAATGGACAACAAAGGTGGTATGGCTGCAGTTGCCAATTTAGATGGTAATCTTGCCGATTTTGCCAATGTTTCTGCAACTGGTAAAATGAGCACCATTGGTTTTGGAACTTTAGAACAAGGTCCAAACGAAAGAAGTCGAGAAGATATTTTACAATATAATGTGGTAACCAATATGAGTTTGGGTAAACTTTTACCTAAAAAATGGGGTATTAATTTACCATTCAATTATGCCATTGGCGAAGAGTTTATTACGCCTAAATACGACCCATTCAACCAAGATATCGAATTGCAACAATTAATTGATGTAACGGCTGATGAAGCAGAAAAACGCAATATTAAAAATAGAGCAATTGATTATACTAAGAGAAAAAGCATCAACTTTATTGGTGTAAAAAAAGAACGTAGCGAAAAACAAAAACCCCATTTCTTCGATCCAGAAAACTTGACGCTTTCTTATTCATACAATCAAGTTGACCGACATAGTTATGAATTAGAAAATTTCACAGATCAAAAAGTAAACACTACTGCTGATTATACATACGCATTCCAATCTAAACCCATTGAACCTTTCAAAAAAGTAAAAGCATTCAAGAAAAGTAGCTATTGGAAATTGTTGAGCGATTTTAATTTCAATTATTTACCTGCAAATGTGTCTTTCAGTTCAAATATTATCCGTCAATACAACAGACAACAATTTAGATTAGTAGATGTTGAAGGACTTGGTTTGGACGCTTTATATCAAAGAAATTTCTTGTTCAATTATCAATATGGATTTAATTATAACCTAACGAAATCGTTGAAACTTAATTTTAATGCTACTTCCAATAATATAGTAAGAAATTACATGGACGAAAACAATGTTCCAGATAATTCTTATACCATTTGGACCGATTATTGGAATATTGGTTCGCCAAATCAACATAACCAGCAATTAACCGTTAACTATGAATTGCCATTAAACAAAATTCCATTCTTGAGTTTTGTAAAGTCTAGTTATACCTATACAGGAAATTACAGTTGGCAACGTTCCTCTTTGGCATTTTCATCTGTTATTTCTAACGGAGTGGAATACAGTCTTGGAAATACCATTCAAAATGCAGGTTCTCATAAATTGAACACGCAATTCAATATGGAAACTTTTTACAAGTATTTAGGATTGAATAAAACCAAAAAACAAACTAAAACAACACAAGCTGGTCCGCCAAAACCAGGGCAAAAAATTACCAGTCAAGCCGCTACTCCAGCTAAAACTAGCAATCTTTTTGTAGATGGTTTAATAGGGGTTTTAACTAGTGTGAAAAACATTCAAATCAATTACACCGAAAATCAAGCAACCGCATTGCCTGGTTTCCTTCCAAGCATTGGTTTCTTTGGAACAGCAAAACCTTCTTTGGGATTTGCTTTTGGTTCGCAAGATGATATTCGCTTTGAAGCGGCTAAAAATGGTTGGTTAACTTCCTATCCAGAATTTAATTTAAATTACACGCAAATTCTAACTAGAACATTAGATTTTACGGCTAATGTTGATTTGTTTCCCGATTTTAAAATAGACTTGAGTGCCAACAGAACCTATGCTAATAATTTCTCTGAACAATATGACGTTTCTTCTGATGGAACATACAATTCAAGATCGCCATACAGCACAGGAAATTTTGCCATATCTACAGTAATGATAAAAAATGCGTTTAAAGTAAGCGACGAGATTGAGTCAGCAGCTTTTAACGATTTTAGAGGTAATCGAATAATTGTTGCACAAAGATTGGCTTCTAGTTATTATGGTTCTAACTCCTATCCATTAGATGCTGAAGGTTATCCTGTAGGGTTTGGCAAAAACAGTCAATCGGTTTTAGTGCCAGCTTTTTTAGCAGCCTATACAGGGTTTGGAATAAAAGATCACAAAAAAGGTGAAGCAGCAGGAAACGTTTCTTTTTCTCCATTTCGCAACATTCCAATACCTAACTGGAATATTAAATATAATGGTTTAATGCGTTATAAATTCTTTAAAGAAAAATTTAAACGTTTTTCTTTACAACACAATTATAAAGCCTCTTATACTATCAATTCCTTCCGCTCTAATTTAGATTATCAGCAAGGTATCAATCCACTAAATGGGAATTTATATGAAAAAACGCTTGTTGGAAATGTGAATTTAGTAGAACAATTTAATCCTTTAATTCGTTTAGACTTAGAAACTAAAAGTTCGTTTAAGTTTTTAGCTGAAATGAAAAAAGACAGAGCCTTATCTTTAAGTTTCGATAATAATCTATTGACAGAAGTAAAAGGTATAGAATATATAATTGGAACTGGTTATCGTTTTAAAGATGTAATTTTTTCAACCAAATTAGCTGATAATCCATCTGGAGTTATAAAAAGCGATATCAATTTGAAAATAGATTTCTCTTATAGAAACAATAAAACCATTGTTCGTTATTTAGATTATGAAAACAATCAACTAGGAGGTGGACAAAATATATGGTCAGCAAGATTAACAGCCGATTATTCATTTAGTAAAAACCTAACAGCCATTTTCTATTACGATCATTCGTTTTCTAAAGCAGTAATTTCAACTTCATTCCCATTGACAAATATCAGAGGCGGATTTACTTTAAGATACAACTTTGGAAATTAATTGAAAGACTGATAAAAATCATTTTAAAAATTTAAGAATAAACTATACATTTGACCCGAATTTAAACTTACAAACAAAATGAGCATACCAACTAATTTAAAATACACAAAAGACCACGAATGGGTTTCTATGGATGGCGATGTAGCAACTATCGGAATTACACATTTCGCTCAAAGCGAACTAGGTGATATCGTTTATGTTGAAGTTGAAACACTAGACCAAACACTCGAAAAAGATGAGGTTTTTGGCACTGTTGAAGCTGTAAAAACAGTTTCTGATTTATTTTTACCAATGTCTGGTGAAATTATCGAATTCAACCAAGACTTGGAGCGTAACCCAGAAACGGTAAATTCTGATCCTTATGGCTCAGGATGGATGGTAAAAGTAAAAGTATCTGATGTTTCTCAATGGGACGAATTATTAGATAGCGAAGCATACAAAAGTTTGATTGGTGCTTAATAAAAAAATATTTTTCTTTCTAGCCCTACTATGGACTCTAATAGTCACATTTTTGAGTTTGGCTACATTTGAAGATGTTAGTAGCAACATAAAAGTACCTTATAAAGACAAACTCATTCATTTTACATTTTATATGATGTTTGTACTATTGTGGTCGTTGTTTTTCAAACAAAAAAAATACAATTATAATATTTTGTTTGCAGCAATGGGCTACGGAATAGCAATGGAAATTTGTCAAAAATTATTCACCACAACAAGAACAGCTGATGTACTTGATTTATTAGCCAACACCGCAGGAGCTCTAGTAGGATTGCTAATAATTACTAAAATAGTTAACAACAAAACCACTCGTTGAGTGGTTTTGTTGTTTAGTTATAGAAGTTTATGTAACCAAAAAGTCATCATTCCTTCAATATTTTCTATTTTTACCACCAATAAATTAGATACAGTTTTTTTGTACCTTTATCGTTTGTAATAATCAAGAAAATGAACATCAAAAACTATTTAGATGCTACTTATCTAAAAACACCCGAACAAGCCGGCCATTCTGTTGAAGAAAACACCAAAGTAGTTCAAGGATTCATTCAAGAAGCTATTGATGAAGGTTTTAAACTTGTTATGATTCGTCCTGATAGGGTGGCTATGGCTAAAAAAATGATTTCAGAAGCTCATTCAAAAGTAACCATAGGAACTGTAATTGGTTTTCATGAAGGAACGTATTCATTAGAAGAAAAACTTGCCGAAGCTAGAAAAGCTATTGAAGAGGGTGCCGACGATTTAGATTTTGTGTGCAACTATCAAGCTTTCAAAAGAGGTGAAATAGATCTTGTAAAAAAAGAAGTTCTAGAAGGCACTAAACTTGGATTGGAACATCACAAAATAGTAAAATGGATTATTGAAGTGGCAGCATTAAGTAACGACCAAATTATCCAAATTTCTTCTTTGATTAAGAAGGTTGTGATGTCTAATTTTAAAGAAGAACAGTATCATTCGGTTTATGTAAAATCATCAACAGGTTTTTACAAAACAGAACACGGTTTGCCAAATGGCGCTACAGTACCAACCATAATACTGATGTTAGAAAATGGTTCGCCGCTCTCTATAAAAGCAGCAGGTGGCGTTAGAACCTATGATGAAGCAGTTGAAATGATTAATCTTGGAGTGAAGAGAATTGGAACATCATCTGCCAAAGCCATTGCCAACGGACATACAACAAACAGCGATTACTAAATTATATTCAAAATAGGATGTTTACTAAAATAACAATAGCTTTTTTACTTTTAAATACATTATTAGTTACCGCTCAAAACGGAAGTGAGCAAATGCCAATTTTTCCAAACTGCGAGAAATTACAAGCTAAAGACCTTGAAAATTGTTTCAATACTGAAGTGCAAAATTTTGTTTATACTAATTTTCAAGTGCCAACTAAGTTAAAAGACAACAACTATAAAGGAAGTATCAAAGTCTTGTTTGAGGTAGATGATACAGGAACGTTTAAAGTGCAATATGTAGATGCTAACGATGAAGATTTAGTTAAAGAAAGCAAACGAGTTTTTGCGGCTATGCCAAAAGTGAGTCCACCAACGTATAACGGAAAACCAACGTATACTAAATATACTATCAAAATAGCAATTCCACTTCAAAGTGCTTCAGCAATTCAAGCTGAAAAGGAGAAAGAAATTGAGGCTAGCAAGCCAACTACTATTTATTCACCAAAAGATAAAAATAAAGAACTTACAGAGTTTGATAGTATCGTATATAAAAAATTCAACAATCCACAGTTTCAAAGTCATTTAAGTATTCCATTGTCACACAGTTTTTATGCACAATTCGATCCGGCTATGAATCAAGTGGGTAGTAATAATCATACTGCATCCAAACCCTATACGTATGCAGAAGTTTCTAAATATTATAATCTAGAAGCAGCAAATCAAAAGCTATTGAAGAACAAAACTTCATGGTGGGGAAAAAAGCTTTGGAATGAAAATACAGTTGCCATTCAAGGAGAGGATTATTGGTTTACCATGAATCCTATTTTCGATTTGCAAATGGGTAAAAGTGACCCAAGTGTTGCTGATTATACTTATGTAAATACTCGCGGAATTCAAGTGCGAGGAGGTTTAGGAAGTCAATTAAACTTTACCACAACCATTTTTGAAAGTCAAGGTCGTTTTGCCGATTATTTTAATAATTATGCCGTTTCCATAAAACCTTCAGGAGGAAATCCGGCAATCATTCCAGGAATTGGAATTGCAAAAGAATTCAAATCAGACGCTTTTGATTTTCCTATGGCGGAAGCAAACTTAACTTTTGCACCAAGTAAATTTTTCGATTTGCAATTGGGTTACGGAAGAAATTTTTTAGGCGATGGCTATCGTTCGCTGTTTTTAACAGATGGCGTGAGTCCTGTTCCTTATTTTAAAATAAACACTACCTTCTGGAAAATTAAATATACCAACAACTATATGTGGATGAAAGATGTTAGAAATGACGAAATATACCAACAACTATATGTGGATGAAAGATGTTAGAAATGACGCCACTGTTGACGGAACCTATGCAACAAAGTTTGTGGCAAACCATTATCTAAGTTGGAATGTGACCAAAAAATTCAATTTAGGTTTCTTCGAATCGGTAGTTTGGTCTAAACAAAACGATAGAGGATTTGATATGAGTTTTGCAAATCCAATTATCTTTTATCGAGCCGTTGAGTTTGCATCATCTTCAAAAAGCGGAAATGCCTTATTGGGTTTAACTACTAAGTACAAATGGAACAATCAAATTAATTTCTACGGACAATTTCTAATTGATGAATTCTCCTTTAATGAAATAAAAGAGGCTAATAAAAGCTGGAAAAACAAGTTTGCCTACCAAATTGGAGCAAAATATTTCCATGCGTTTAACATAGAAAATCTGATGGTGCAACTAGAGTACAACCATATTAGACCTTACGTTTATTCGCATAGCGATGCCTTAACCAATTACGGAAACAGCAACCAAAGCCTTGGACATCAATGGGGTGGAAATGCAAAAGAATTAATTGCTATTGCGCGTTACCACAAAGGAAGATATTTTGCAGATGCCAAACTAACCATGGGTGTGAGAGGTTTTGATTTTGACGCTACTCAAAATTATGGAGGAAATATTTACCTTAGCTATAATGATAACAGAGCTTTTGACACAGGAGTTACTGTAGGACAAGGAAATAAAACTAATATCGTAATCGCCGATTTACAAGCCGGTTATTTAATAAACCCAGCTACCAATTTAAAAGCCTTTGGAAGTGTTATTTACAGAAATTTTAGTCCAACAGTAGAAACCGATGTTTTGAAAAAACAAAGTACCACTTGGTTTTCTCTAGGTTTGAGGAAGTGTTATTTACAGAAATTTTAGTCCAACAGTAGAAACCGATGTTTTGAAAAAACAAAGTACCACTTGGTTTTCTCTAGGTTTGAGATGCGATATTTTTAATTGGTATTTTGATTATTAGGAGGGTTTTTTATTCCAAAGTTATATAATTACTGTTTTCAACATCCACTTCAATAATGAAATTTGAATGTTTTTGTGAAACTTGTTCAAATTTTTGAATGTTTTCAGTAATGATTCTGATTAATTCAATGTTTGAAATATTTCCTAAATTTACTTTTATAAGCTTTTTTGGAGAATGATTTATAAAGAAACTATCTCTAAAATCAGAATCTTTGGTAATAATGACGTAATACCAATAATGTTTATAAAATAGTCCAAAAGTTTATGGTATTACCTTTTTGTTTTGAGGCAATTGAAAGTCTTATTTTGTAAACATTATTGCCTAACGAAGTACCTTGTTTCGGATTTTCTGCAAGTGATTGACCAAGATCTTTAATCTCTTCTTTCAAAGACGCCTACTTTTTTATTAATTTTTTTGCTTCTTTTTTAAAATTATCTGTAAGTTCAACACTATAACTCATCTAAGAAGTCGTTTAAAGAGGTAGTCTTTAATTTTCCTTGTTTAATCAATTTCATTTCTTCAAACCCTTGTTTTATAGCATTTAAAGTTGCTGTTTTTGCATCAGTTTCTTTTTGGGTTTTCACAATGGAAATATAAAAAAAATCAATTATTGATAAAGAAATTTATGGACACATAACAAATTTCGATATAAAATCTATTGTTGAAAATACCGATGTTCTTGATTTTTGGAATTTAAATAAAGACAAAATCGAAGTATGCAAAGATTGTGAATTTAGATATATTTGTACAGATTTTAGCATACCAATTAAGTCAATCAATAAAGACAGTGTTTTTTATGAAAGAGAAATTAAATGTAATTATGATCCATATAAAAATGAATGGATTGCTTAAATTGTTAATGATATTTAATTTAATTCTAATAATAAGTTGTAGTAGCACAAATAGATTAAATCAAGAAATAATAAAACGTAATTATCATATAAGTGATGAGTTATTCAATGCTTATATATACAATGACTCCATAAAAGTAGACTTTGATTTTTGGGGCTCTATAGATATTGAAAATTTAAGTAAAACTAAAAATCATAAAATACGTAGAGAGTTTAGACGATGTGGAATTAATAATATAAAAAATTTAACAATTGACAAACTATTTTTGTCTTTTAATTCAACTAGCAATAATTATAAGTTTTTCTTTTTTTATGATAAACTAAATCCTACAAATGATACAACAATTTACGAGAGAATTATAATGAAGGATACAATTAATGACATCACAATTATTGAAAAACAAAAAAAAGACACAAAAATCACAGTTTTAGTTAAGGGATATGAAAATGACTTAATTTTCACAAACAATATAATTAAAGGAGCCTTTTCAAAAATGGACATAGGATTATTTAACAAAAAGAAATTGTCCTATTTTAAAATTTTTCAAAGTTCAACAAATGGAAATCATAACTATTTACAAGCACGTGAAAATTTAAAGTCAGCACCATTAGAAGACAAAAAGTATAAAGAAATTAATAGCTTGAAAACTGAGTTTATAGCAACATCTAATTCTTTTTTATCGAATAATCCTGAATATAATTCATTTCTTCTAGATTATGAAAAAAAGAGAAAAGCCTACTTTAATGAAACCATAAAGAAAATATACCAAAATAATGATGTTTTTAAAAACAACAAGATTTTTGATGAAATTAGCCTAGTTGCAAAAAATAATAGTGTCATTATGTTGAATGAAGACCATTATTATCCAAAACATAGATTATTTGCTATGCAATTACTTGATGTTTTAAAGCAAAATGGATATAATTATTTATCCCTTGAAGCATTTTCGAATGATAAAAAAAATAATTTATTCCCGAATCATAATAATGGTTTTTATACTTCTGAGCCTTATTTTGGGCACTTTTTAAGAAGAGCAAAAGAGCTTGGATTTACTATTTTAGGGCATGAAAACCAAGATGATAGTGTTGATAGAGAGATAGGTCAAGCCAAAAACATTTATAAAATCTTGCAAGATGACCCAAAAGCCAAAATTTTTGTTTATGTAGGTAAATCGCACCTAGAAAAATCAAGTAGAGGGAAAAAATGGATGGCAGAATATTTTAAAGAGATTTCTAAGGTAAATCCAATAACAATAAATCAAGCCAGAATTTTTGCAGACACTAATGATGAAATAGTATTGATTCCTAAAAATTATTTTATAAATGATACAATTATTAAATCTAGTGCTGATTATTTTTTAATTAACAATATCAAAGTTGATTTAAAAAAAGTATATCCAAATAGTAAATTTGAAAGTGTTACTTTAAAAGGTAAAGAGATTAAAAAGTACAAAAATAATGAACTATTAATTGAGGTTTTTAATTTTTATGAATATGAAAAGTTAAAATCTTTAACATTGCCTATTGTTAACTTATTATCTAAGCCAAAATCAAACTCAATTAAAGTCTATTTGCCAATTGGTAAGTATTTAATAAAAATTAAAACATCAGAAAATAACAAAATACTAGAAAAAACAGTACTATTGACTGATGAGTAACTTCCCATTCTATAAACAACCCGAAACACAAAACGAGGATGAAAAAATTCACGACATTCCACAAGATGCCGATATTGTAATTAAAGAGTTATCTTTTAGATATATTGGTTCTGATGTTACTGTTTTAGAAAATTTGAATTTGACTATTCCTGCCAATAAAATTACAGCAATTGTAGGAACAAGCGGTAGCGGAAAAACGACTTTAATGAAATTATTGTTGAAATTTTACGAACCCAATTCGGGCGAAGTTTTAATCAATAAAACACCTTTGTCAAGATTATCGCAAAAATCGTGGCGTTATCACGTTGGTTCTGTAATGCAAGAAGGCTATATTTTTAGTGATACTATTGCCAACAATATTGCCGTTGGAGTAGATATCATTAACAAAGAAAAACTCGCTTATGCGGCAGATGTTGCTAATATTAAAACATTTATAGAAGATTATCCGTTGGGTTATAATACCAAAATAGGAATGGAAGGCGTGGGCATGAGTACAGGTCAAAAACAAAGATTATTAATTGCAAGAGCCGTTTATAAAAATCCTGAGATGTTGTTTTTTGACGAAGCAACATCGGCACTCGATGCCAATAATGAAAAAGAAATCATGCAAAAATTAGATGTTTTCTTTAAAGAGAAGACGGTTGTTGTAATTGCGCACCGATTAAGTACCGTTATGAATGCCGATCAAATAGTAGTTTTAGAAAAAGGAAAAATTGTTGAAATTGGTAACCACAAAGAATTGGTTGACCTGAAAGGAAGTTATTATGAATTGGTTAGAAATCAATTGCAGTTGGGAAAGTAGTTGGAAGATGGGAGTTGGAAGATGGGAGTTGGAAGATGGAAGTTGGAAGTTGGAAGATGGAAGTTGGAAGATGGAAGTTGGAAGATGGAAGATGGATGATGGAAGATGGAGGTTGGAGGTTGGAAGATGGGAGTTGGAAGATGGGAGTTGGAAGATGGGAGTTGGAAAATTAACGATTTTTGATTTTTGAAATTGAAATTGATTTTTGAAATTGAAATTGATTTTTGAAATTGAAATTGATTTTTGAAATTGAAATTGATTTTTGAAATTGATTTTTGCAATCGAATAAATTGTAATTTTGTAATTAATTATCAAATTTTTATCAATGGGAACTATAATCACTAACATAAAACAATTAAATTTAAAAGGAAGTTATACCTATGCTGATTATTTATTGTGGCAGTTTAAAGATAGAGTAGAACTCATTAAAGGAAAAATTTTTAAAATGAGCCCTGCTCCAAGTAGAAATCACCAAACTATTTCATGGGATTTAATTCGAGAAATAGATAGGGTTTTTAAAAATAAGAGCTGTAATATGTTTGCAGCACCATTTGATGTGCGTTTGATTAATTTTAAAGAAAGCACTTCTGACAATCAAATAATTACTGTTGTACAGCCTGATTTATGTGTCATTTGTGACGAAAAAAAATTAGACGATAAAGGCTGCATTGGCGCGCCTGATTTAATAATTGAAATACTTTCGCCAGGAAATTCAAAGAAAGAAATGGATATTAAATATGATTTATATGAAGAAAATGGAGTTCAAGAGTATTGGATTGTAAATCCAATTATTCAAACTATTTCCATTTTTGTTCTACAAAACGATAAATACATAGGAATAAAACCATTGATAATTGACAGTAAATTGCAAAGTCCAACGTTTCCAGATTTAAAATTTGCTGTAAAGAAAATATTTAAAACCTAATGCCAAATCACAAACAAACAAACTCCCAACTTCCCACTGCCGACTTCCAACTTCGCAGCGAAGAAGTACAAGAAATCCTAACCCGAGTGCCGCATTGGATGATTCGTTGGGGAAATATGGTGGTGCTTTCTATTGTTATATTGATGCTAGGTGTTTAATGGATGATAAAATATCCAGATATGATTGCAACACAAATTAGCATCACAACAGCCATTCCACCACAAAAGTTAATTGCTAAAAATTCGGGTAGAATTGAAGCTATTTTAGTAAAAGATAAAGCAGAGGTTTCTAAAGAAACACCTTTAGCTATTATAGAAAATGCTGCAAATTATAAAGATGTTTTTTTGCTAAAAAGTATTTTTGATGATTTTGTAATCGGAAAAAATGATTTTCCTTTTGAAAAAACACAAGCATTACAACTAGGCGATATTGAAAGTTCGTTTGCGCTTTTTCAAAAAGAATATGTAGTTAACGAACTCAATAATAAATTACAACCCTACAAAGTTGAGGGCGCAGCGCAGAGTTATGAATCTATTCAGCTTCGTGAAATACTAAGTTTGTTAGAATCACAAAAAAGCATCAATCAAAGCGAATTAGAACTTCAAAAAAACGATTTAGAGCGCTACGAAACTTTATATAAAAAAGGCATAATTTCAACGCAAGAAATAGAAAAACAACGCCTTCAATATTTACAATCTCAAAAAAATTATAAAAGTTTGTTGAGCACCATTTCGCAACTAAAATCATCTTTAAATGATTTGAACAGAAATAGCAAAACTACAACCATCAACGAAAGTAAAGAAAATATAAACCTCGATAGAAATGTTACTCAAGCATTCTACCAATTAAAAAAAGCTATAAAAGATTGGGAACTCAACTATGTTTTACGCTCCTCAATTGATGGAAAAGTTTCGTTTTTGCAACTTTGGTCAGAAAATCAAATGGTTACTTCTGGCGATAATGTTTTTGCAATTATACCATCAAATGAAACTAATTATATTGGAAAAGTTAAAGCTGTAGCTCAAAATTCAGGGAAAATAAAAGTGGGTCAAGAGGTCAATATACGATTGGCAAATTATCCTGATAGAGAATTCGGAATGATTAAAGGAAAAGTAAAATCAATTTCGCTCACACCAGATAAAGATGGCAATTTACTAATTGATGTTTCTTTAACCAATGGATTGAAAACTTCCTATGATAAAAAGATACTATTCCAACAGGAAATGTCAGGTTCTGCAGAAATAATCACTGAAGATTTACGTTTGTTGCAACGTCTTTTATATCAATTTAAAGATATTTTTAGAAGATAATTTAATTGCTTTTTGTATTTCACGCAATTTTATCATTTGTTTTTTGTCAAATCCTTTTTGATAAACTACTTTTGCACCATTAAAAAATTAATTTTTCAATTCCATTGAACTCCACAATAAATACACTTTCGTTTCAAGCAATCTTTAGAGATTTTAAAGAAATCACCAAGGCTGGTTTAGCAATAAGTGTTTTGTTTTCTTCAATTGCGGGCTATTTGTTAGGATTTAATGAAAGCCATCCGTTTAGTTGGACAACATTGATAATGTTGATTATTGGAGGATATTGCATGGTTGGAGCATCCAATGCTTTTAATCAAGTAATAGAAAAAGATTTGGATGCACTAATGGATAGAACGAAGAATCGTCCGGTTCCATCAGGAAGAATGTCGTCAAATGTAGCCATTTTTGTAGCCAGTTTGTTAACGATAATCGGATTAGTTTTACTCTATTTAATCAATCCGAAGACTTCAATGTTCGGAGCGATTTCAATATTTTTATATACCAGTGCTTATACGCCATTAAAAACGGTTACACCTTTATCGGTTTTTGTAGGTGCTATTCCAGGAGCCATTCCGTTCATGTTAGGATGGGTTGCGGCAACAGGAAATTTTGGAATTGAAGCAGGAACATTATTCATGATTCAGTTTTTTTGGCAGTTTCCTCATTTTTGGGCAATAGGTTGGTTTTTGTATGAAGATTATGAAAAAGCGGGTTTTTTTATGTTGCCAACAGGACAAAGAGATACTAAAACGGCAACACAAATTATATTGTATACCTTTTGGTTAATTGTAGCATCACTATTGCCTTGTTTAGGGTTTACCGGTCAGTTATTTATTAGCCCAATTGCAGCAATTTTTGTTTTTCTTTTAGGATTATGGATGCTGATTTATGCGTTTAAATTATACAAACAAAGAACACCAAAAGCAGCTAGAGTACTAATGCTGGTGAGTGTTTCTTACATCACTTTATTGCAAATAATATATATAACAGATAAATTTATAAGATAGTCATGATGACAACTGAAGAATATAAAGAACGCACGGCAAGGTCCTATAAGCTCTTGTTGATTTTTGCGATGATAAGTATGGTAATGATGTTTGCAGGTTTAACAAGTGCTATGGTGGTAAGTAAATCACGACCAGATTGGCTCAAAGATTTTCAAATGCCATCTGCTTTTTTTATAAGCACTGCAATTATTGTTCTTTGTAGTGCAACCATTCATTTGGCAAAGAAATCTATTAAGAAAGAAAATAGAAGCGCAACGACACTTTTTTTGTTAGCAACGCTTGCCTTGGGATTTGGGTTTATATATTTTCAATTTGAAGGTTTTGCTCAGTTATTTCAAAATCATTTATATCCGGTAGGAGGAACAGGTTCTATCACCATTTCATTCTTATATGTACTGGTTTATGTGCACATGGCACACTTGGCAGGAGGAATTATTTCATTATTAATTATAATTTATAATCATTTTAAACAAAAGTACAATTCATCTCAATTTCTTGGTATTGAGCTAGGTGCAATGTATTGGCACTTTCTTGATTTCTTGTGGATTTATTTATTTTTGTTTTTATATTTCTTTAAATAAGAAAAAAATGTAAATTTGGGAACTTTTTAACAACAACTTTTTATGGGATCGACAGTTACTACTGCAAATACTGTAGGGAAATCATGGGATGGCGGAAATAATGAGCCATTGGGAGCAAGTTACGGAAAATTAATGATGTGGTTTTTCATCGTTTCTGATGCATTAACCTTTTCTGGTTTTTTAGCTGCTTACGGTTTTTCTAGGTTTAAATTTATTGAAACTTGGCCTTTGGCTGATGAGGTGTTTACTCACTTTCCATTTGCTCACGGTGTTTCTATGCCAATGTATTATGTGGCATTGATGACTTTTATTCTTATCTTTTCATCTGTAACAATGGTACTAGCCGTAGATGCTGGACACCAAATGAAACAAGGAAAAGTTGCATTCTACATGTTTTTAACCATTATTGGAGGTTTAATCTTCGTAGGTTCACAAGCTTGGGAGTGGAAAAATTTCATTCATGGGGAGTATGGTGCTGTTGAAACAAAAGGCGGAAGTATTTTACAATTTGTTGATAGCAAAGGAAAACGAGTTGCTTTAGCAGATTTTGCAGTTACACTACCAGAAGAAAGAGAACAACTTACAAGAGGAAAAGGAAAATGGTTTATGGAAGAAGGCTCTTTGCCAACTTATTCTGTAAATGAAGTTTTAGAGGGTTTTAAAGCTCGTCCAGACTTATTAGTAAGAACAGAAGTTATCAATAGTGAAGAAACTCTTAAAATAGCTCAAGGGTTAAACGAAGATAAATCACTAAATAAACCTAAACATAAATTCATTCTTTCAAGAGCAGAGTCTGAAAAAAGATTAGCTGATGCCAATTTGGTAGTAGAAGGAGCTAACTTACAGCACAATGAATATGGAAGTAAGTTATTTGCCGATTTCTTCTTTTTTATTACTGGCTTTCACGGATTCCACGTATTCTCTGGAGTAATCATTAACATCATTATTTTCATAAATGTTCTTCTAGGTACTTATGAAAAAAGAAGAAGTTATGAAATGGTTGAAAAAGTTGGACTTTACTGGCACTTTGTCGATTTAGTTTGGGTTTTTGTATTTACATTCTTCTATTTAGTTTAATCTTAAGATAAAAAAATAATGGCACACGCACACGAATCGAATACAGGTAGAATTTGGAAGGTTTTTTGGTTTCTTTCTGCTGTTACAATAGTAGAAGTAATTTTAGGTATTTTCAAGCCTGAACCTTTGCACATGACCAATCTTTTAGGAACTAATCTTTTAAATTGGATATTCTTAATCTTGACGTTAGTTAAAGCTTACGGAATTGTGTGGGCTTTCATGCACATGGAGGGCGAAACAAAAGCATTGAGAAGATCGGTTGTTTGGACCGTTATTTTCTTAGTTTTATATCTTTCTTTCATCCTTTTAGTAGAAGGTAATTATGTTTTTGAGGTATTTAAAAATGCTACTATTAAGTGGAATTTTTAACATTATATTAATTCAATAAAAAGGTACGCATTGCGTACCTTTTTTTTATTTTTGTATATTCAAATTATGAAAAAAAATGAAAAAGAAAATTGTTCTGTTTGTATTGTTTGTTCTTCCACTTGTTACCTATCTCTTTTTTGCCTCTGGAGTAAATAGTTTTGTTAATCTACCGACCATTACTAAGAATATTCCAGATATAAATACATGGAAATCTTTAGATAATAAACCTGTAGCGCTCACCAATAAAATTTCAATTTTAGGTTTTATTGGTACTGATGTTGAAAAACGCAAAGGCAGTTTTTTTAATTTGTATGAAAAAATCTATACCAGAAATAAAGATTTTAAAGATTTTCAAATGGTAATGATTTTTCCAGATGGAACTCAAGAGCAAGTTAAAGCATTAAAAGAGGACATAAGTAAATTAGGGACCCAAGCAGGATGGAATTTTGTTTTTGGTTCGCCACAGCAAATACAATCCTTTTATAATAAACTTCAATTAGTAGGTAAATTGGATGATAAACTTGGAACTCCAAATGTTTACATAATAGACAAAAAGAGAAACCTTAGAGGTAGAAAAGGGCAAGATAAAAAAGGCAAGCCAGAATATAAAGAAGGCTACAATACAGTTTTGGTATCAGAACTATACAACCAAATGATTGATGATGTTAAAATTATTTTGGCAGAATATCGCTTAGCTTTAAAAAGAAATCACAACGCTTCAAGAAAAATATAACAAGCATGAAAAATAAATCTTACATAGGCATTTCATTTATTATTTTAATATTTGGAATTATTTTTATACCAAAAATCATCAATAGAATTAAAGAAGGCTCTGTTGTAAAAAACGACAGAATGAGTCTTTCAAATGAAATTATTAAAGAAGAGGATTTAATTAGTATAGGACCAGTTCCAAGGTTTGAATTAACCAATCAAAACAACGCTTCAATATCTGATAAAAGTTATTTAGGAAAAGTGTATGTAATTGAATTTTTCTTTTCAACGTGTCCTTCCATTTGTCCCATTATGAACAAAAACATGAAGGATATTCAAAAAGAGTTTTCTAAAGAAAGTAATTTTGGTGTTGCCTCCATTACAATAAATCCAGAAACCGATACAGCAGAAGTTTTAAAAGAACATGCCAATCAACTTGGAATAACATCGCCAAATTGGCATTTTCTAACAGGTAATAAAGACTATATTTTAAGTTTGGCAAACAAAGGATTCAATCTATATGCAGCAGAAAATAAAAAAGTGAATGGTGGTTTTGAACATTCCGGACTTTTTGCACTTGTAGATAAACAAGGTAAAATAAGATGTAGAAAAGATAAACAAGGAAACCCTATTCTATATTATGATGGGTTAGAAGCCGATGGAGTGAAAGCAATTAAAGAAGACATTAAATTATTATTAGAAGAATAATCATGGATAATACAATAGAAAAAAAATTTAGAACACCAATTATTATTGTTTCAATACTAATTCCAATAGTTGTAGCAATACTATTTTCTGTAAAGTTAAAAGATTTTGGAATTAATGTGGAGCCACTTTCTTTCTTACCACCAATTTACGCCTCAATTAATGGTGTTACAGCTATTTTGTTGGTTTTAGCAGTTAGAGCAATAAAAAAGGGTAATCGTTCGTTACACGAAAAATTAATGACTTTGGCAATAGCTTGTTCCGTAATTTTTTTAGTGATGTATGTTGCCTACCACATGACCTCAGAATCAACTAAGTTCGGTGGTGAAGGCATAATCAGATATGTTTACTTTTTTATTCTACTAACACATATTGCACTATCAGTAATAATAATTCCTTTGGTTTTGTTTACTTACGTTAGAGCTTTATCGCAACAATTTGATAGACACAAAAAACTGGCTAGAATTACATTTCCATTATGGTTGTATGTAGCAGTTACTGGCGTTGTTGTTTATTTAATGATTTCTCCATATTATGCTAATTAAAAAAGAAGAAAAAAGAGTAAAGAGTATAGACAATAGACAATTTTCAGTTAAATGGAAATCAGTCTTTGTTCTATTTTCTATTTTCTATTCTCTCAATACACAAGCCCAATGCGCTATGTGTAGAGCCTCGTTAGAGAGCGAAGGAAATACCATGAAAGCAGAAGCAGTAAACGACGGAATTGTTTACCTGATGGTAATTCCGTATATTTTGGTTGGTATCGTTGGAGTAGTGGTTTATAGAATGTACACCAAAAAGAAAACGCTATAATTTCTACTCCATTCCATCAATTTTAATGTTCAATTTGCCCGATGTAGTTATAAATGCAATGATAGCTTCGTTGGTTAATTCTACTTTTTCAAATTCAAAATCGTTTAAAGTTCCGTTTACAAAAACTCCTTTCATTGGCGAATAGTTGCTCAAGTAAGGCAACAAACTTTTCTTGCCTTCGTCTAAATTTTCTTTTATAGAATAACGACAATTTTCTTGAATTTTTCTCAAAATAACACCTTGCAATAACCAATTGGCGGTTTTTGTTAAAAGCCCTTTAGTGTTCAATACATAATCCATTTGCTCAAAATAAATTTCTTTAGTAACCGAATTATAATTTGGAATTCCTGAAAGATAAATAGTGCCATTAATACTTCCTGTCATGTCAAGTGCAATAATCATTTTGCCATCTTTACTCCATAAATCTACTTTTTGAACAATTATTTTTCTGCTTCCAGAAGCAAATTCTTTACCTTGAAAATTCTTAGTTATTATTCGTGAAGCGCTTTCATAAGTAGAAATTGCCGCCACCGTAGCTGTTGTTTTGTCAGAAACCGAGGTAACCGGTTTAAAAGTAACAGATTCTTTATCGAAAACATTTTTTGGTTCTTGTCCAACCATGGTTAGCATGGTGCATTTCAATCCTAAATTCATTTTTATTTTACTTTTTTGCAATTGTGCATCAGTAACATAAACTTCCATCGGATTCATTTTAAACCAAGTTTCATATTGTTCACTTGTTTTAAATGGTGTTCCTAATGTTTCTAAAACATTTAAAACATAGGGTTTAAAATCACAAGATTTTTCAATAGCATCATCAATTTTCTTTGCCACTTTCGATTTAAAAATGGATAATGTAGGATTAATGATATAGGTAATAGGAACTTTTTTTCCGGCTACTAATATTGTTGGACTTTCACTCCATTCAAAATCTTCAATAACAGAGCTAGTATTCATTTTCCAATTAGATAATTTGGCAGTACTAAGCATCGTGATGGTTCCGTTTAAGTCGATTTCTCTGGTATCGTTTAATCCCATGAACTCCGTTCCGTATTTTATTTTTGACCAAATTTTTAAGGGTAAAACAGATTGTATTTTTCCATCTTTTTCAATTAATTTTATAGTGCCTGTTTTCCAAATTTTCATTTCCGTTTTATCATCGTTAAGATTCGTATCTTCATAAATCAATCCAGACAAGGCTTTGTTCAATTGATTTTCGATTTCTTTCAGTGAAACTTCCATAGGCATGCTTATGAAAGAGGTGGTTGTTTTGTATGCCATTGGAGTGTTTTGTGAGGGTTCTGGTTTTATAGTTGGAATGGCATTTGTTGACGAACAACTAAAAAAAACAGAAAGTAGAATGAGCGAAATCAGTATAATAAAATAGTTTTTCATTTTTAAATCAAAATTAATTTGGGTGTGAATGTAACAAAAATAGTAATTTAACGTCAGATAAGAATATATTAATTTAATTGTTTTGATGATAAAACGCTTAAATTTGCATTATTGTATTTTAACTATTGATTAAAATAAACATGAAAAACGTAGGTTTTAAAATAATTTTCCTTTTT
>JAIFLT010000168.1 GCA_020048955.1 Flavobacterium sp. | reverse complement strand
TATCTCACAATTGTTTTTGTTTTTCATCGGAGTTCGATGACCCGAGAGCTTGCTCGAACTGGCGAAGCATTTTCAATTGCTTGCGCAAACTGATGTTTATGGCGATTTCATAAAGTAAAATTAAAAAACCCGTTAAGCTATAAACGTAACAGGTTTGTATTAAAAAAAACGATAAATTGTATTATAAATTGTTTTGAATCGCTTTCGCTAAATTTTCAAACTCGTCTTTAGTTTGTGTAACCTTGTTTTGAAAACGCATTTCGTCCATTTCGTTTATCGGAATTAAATGTACGTGCGCATGTGGAACTTCCAAACCAATTACAGCCATGCCTACTCTTTTACAGGAAATTGTTTTTTCAAGGGCAACGGCAATTTTTTTTGAAAAAGCCATTAATCCCAAATATAAATCGTCTTCAATATCAAAAATTTTATTGATTTCTTGCTTCGGAATACATAAAGTGTGTCCTTTAGCATTAGGATTTACATCTAAAAAAGCTAAAAAATTCTCGTCTTCGGTAATTTTATAACAAGAAATTTCTCCGTTTACTATTTTGGTGAAAATACTACTCATAATATATTTTATTTAAAAAAGTCCCTCGACTGCGCTCGGGATGACAGAATGAATTAATCCCTAGAAATTTCTACAATTTCAAATTTTAAAATTCCATTTGGCACGGTAATTTCTGCTGTTTCTCCAACAGATTTACCCAGTAATCCTTTACCAATTGGAGAAGTTACTGAAATTTTTCCTGTTTTTAAATCGGCTTCACTTTCTGCTACCAAGGTATAATTCAATTCCATGCCGTTGGCTTGATTTTTAATTTTTACCTTAGACAGCACCAACACTTTAGACAAATCTAAGGTGCTTTCGTCAATTAATCTTGCATTTGAATAAACTTCTTCCATTTTAGCAATTCGCATTTCCAACATTCCTTGAGCTTCTTTGGCGGCGTCATATTCAGCATTTTCAGATAAATCGCCTTTATCTCTTGCTTCTGCTATGGCTTGAGAAGCTTTTGGTCTCTCGATACTTTTTAAATGGTCTAACTCTTCTTTTAATTTTTTTAAACCTTCAGCTGTATAATACGATACTGTACTCATAATTATTCTTTATTAATCTTCACTTTTTAACTTAAATGAAGTTTTTTTAGTAATTGTATATCAAAAATCACTATTTCATCGTTATCATAAAATAGAAAAAATCCCATCGGAACGGGATTTCTTTTTTCAAAGATATATTTTTTGTTTATTAAATTCCTATTTTTGTCTAGTAATAAAATACAAAGTTAACTAATTTAATTTTTTTTGAACTAATCTTTTTGTAAAATTTTTAAAATGAAAAAAACAACCCTATTAATTATTCTCGCTACTTTCATTTTTGGATGCAGTAAAGACCGGTTTAATAATGACAATCCTTATCTTCCAAATTACAATTTCTCTATAGATTTGAATACTAATTTGCCAAACTTTGCAAGTTTAAAATTCACCGGAAATGCTGTAAAAGCCTATCCGCCAGGTCCATCAAGTGGGATTATTGTATTTAACACCGGAAGCGGATTTAATGCTTATGATGGTGCTTGTCCAAATCAGGCTTTAACCTCTTGCTCTACTTTAAACATCAGTGGCTCCAATGCTAATTGCTCTTGTAATAGTGAAAACTATAATTTATTTACCGGACAATCTACTGGCCAACAATACGAATTAAAAAGATATCGGGTTGAAGTTAATGGAGATGTGATAAGAGTTTACAATTAATTAGTTAGGTGCTATAATTCCTTACAAAACCTGAAAAAAGTACTTGAAAAATTTGTTTGTTGTTAACTTTTGAGATAACTTTTTGAAATGAGTAGAGAAATCATATTTTATGAAATCGCCATAAACACCAGTTTGCGCATGCAATTGAAAATCATCGAACTCCGATGAAAAACAAAAACAATTGTAAGATAAACACCAATGAAAATAGCGATACATATGCACCAAAAAATAAATAATATTTACATATGAAAATCATTTTATTGAATTTTACCAACAGCAAGATGAAAAGGTAAAAGAGAAAATAAAGTAGGTTCTTGAATTAATAAAACAGGTTGAAAAAGTTCCAGAAAAGTTTTTAAAACATTTGACTGGAACTAATGGGCTTTATGAAATACGAATTGAATATCAGTCGAATGTTTACAGAATATTTTGCTGTTTTGAAAAAGGAAAGTTGATTGTTCTTTTTAATGGTTTTCAAAAAAAGACTCAAAAAACACCAAAAAATGAATTGGAAAAGGCTTTAAATATAATGAATGCGTATTTTCAACAAAAAAACAAATAGCAATGAAAGATTATAAAAATATAAAAACATTTGATCAACTTATTGAAGTTGAGCACGGAAAAATAGGAACTGAGAGTAGAAATACTTACGAAGAAAAATCTCAAATGTTTATCATCAGTGAAATGCTCAAAGAAGCAAGAAAAGCAGCAAAAATTACACAAGAAGAACTTGCAAAAAAAACTGGCACAAAGAAAAGTTATATTTCAAGAATTGAAAACGCAAAAGGAAATATTCAGCTTTCGACATTGATTAGAATATTCGAAATTGGGTTGAATAAAAAAATTGGATTAACTTTTTTATAAAAAATACAACATCTAGTTCGATAAAGCCAAGTCTAAAATACTAAACTTGGCTTTTTTTTAAGATTTAGATTATCTTTAAAAGTTTAATGTTGCGCCAACTAAATAATTTCTTGTTGCTTGCGGAAAATATCCTGCTCCTTCTATAGTTGTTATCATTCCTGGATTAGAAAAATCATCGTCATAGGTGTAGAAATAGCCATTTGACTCGTATTTATTATTTAAAACATTATTAATTAATCCTGAGAAAAGAATTGATTTAAGCCCTTTGTGGATGTTCCACAAATAAGTAATATTAAAATCGTGTGCATTATAGGCTTTCAGAACTGATTTTTCTGTATCAATATTTCCCATAAATTGTTTTCCTACGAATTTATTTAGGAGGGTTAGGTTCAAATGCTTCTTTGGCGAATAGGTCAACGCATTTCCAATTACAAAATTTGGCGAAAAAGCAATAGTGGTATTCCCTAAGTTTTGAAGCATTTTATTGCGTTGAAAAAAGAAATCTTGGTTCTTGTTTTGACTTAAAGTCACATTTGGTTTAAGCGTAAATTGAGTGCCTAATTTTAAAGTAGCATCTAACTCCAATCCCAATCTGTAACTTGAACCACTATTGGTAAATATTGGTGAACCCACATCATTTAAAGCACCCGTTAAGACCAACTGATTTTTATATCGCATGTAAAAAGCATTGGCATTGAAAATTATTTTCTTAGTAGTATATTTCCAACCCAATTCAAAATCAAACAAGCGTTCTGCTTTAGTGCTTCCGTTTTCATAATCGTCTCGTCTAGGTTCTTTGTTGGCTATTCCGGCAAAAGTGTAAATAGTATTTTTGCCATTTAGTTGATAATTCAAACCAACTTTTGGATTAAAAAATCTGAATGTATCCTTTACCTCATCAAATCGTACGCTGTTGGCATTATAAAAAACCATTCGATATTGTAAATCTGCAAATAAGTTTAACTTTCCAAAAGTTTGTGATGCTTTTATATAAGCATTAATATCGTCTTTGTTTCCAATATTATTGTAATATCTATTTGAATTTGGAATATAGTACTGGGTCCAAACTACCTCTCCAAAATGCTTGCCTAAATATCTATTTGCAGCACCTCCGAATAAAATATTTGTTTTATTCTTTTTGTAGTTTAGCGTAAATGTGGTTCCAAAAAAGTCATTATCTAACCATCGTTTTCTAATTAAATCTGAAGTTGAATTTCCTTGAAAATCGGGCAAATTATAATCAGATACAATTTCATCTTCTTTGTATTGTTCAAAATATCCTTTACCAATTGTATAGTGAAGAGCAATATTTGAAGACCAATTTTCTGACCAATTTTCTGACCAATGCAATTGAAAATGATTTTGCCAATAATTATCGGTTTCGTTATCGTGAAATCGCATGATTCCATTGTCATCAAAATACATTCCTGCTGGATTAAATGTTCTATCGTTTTTGAGTTTATCTAAATCTTCAATTCCGTACCATGCTTGATATGTTTTTTCTTTTCCTCCAAAAAATAATGCCTTAATTTGAGTTGATTTATGAATATAATTGGCATTAAAAAAATAACCAAACATACTCGTAGCAGCTCTATCAACATAACCATCTGAAGCAATTTGAGAAATTCTTCCATTAAATTCAAAACCTTGTGCTGAATTTATTTCAGTAGTATTATGTAAACCGGTTCCAAACGTTAATGTATGTTTTCTTGTGTTGAAACTCCCAACAGAATTAGCAATTTCTGCATACGATTTTTCTTGAAAAGATTTGGTTTGCATGTTCAAGCTGGCACCAAAAGCTCCGGCACCATTGGTAGAAGTTCCTACACCACGCTGCAATTGAAGACTTTCTAGAGAAGATGCAAAATCGGGTAGATTAACAAAAAAAGTGCCTTGACTTTCACTATCGTTAAAGGGAACACCGTTTAGAGTGACATTGATTCTAGAACCGTCTGTTCCTCTCACTCTCATGTAGGTATAACCAATTCCGTTTCCGGCATCGGTTGTAGAAACTACAGAAGGCAAATAATTAAGTAACACCGGAATGTCTTGCCCTAGATTTCTAGGAGCAATTTCTTCTTTGCTTACGTTGGTAAAAGTAACCGGATTGTTTTTTTGGGCGCGAACACCTGCAATTAAGACTTCATCAAGTGTTGTAACTTTTGTAGAGTCTTTGGGTTTTTGTTGTGCAAAGCAGAAAAAAGAAAACAGAAAATAGAAAATAGACAGCAAAACCTTTTGAGTCTTTGTGCCTTTGCGGCAAGTTTTTTTAAATAAAATTTCCATTCGTAAAATAAATTATACGAATAAAAAGAGGTAATTATTCTTTTGGATTAAAAAATTAATTAGTTGTTTACTATGACATCTTTGTAGCGTGCACACCACAAAATAATCTGTCATTTTTCCCTTAGCAGCATTACCTGCTCAGGTTCATTGGGTATAATCTCAGCCTTAAATTCTGAAATGAATTCAGATTAAAGCACCCCTTTTGAGACAATGCAAATATAAGAAAAGTATTAAGTTAAAAGAATAAAGTATTAAGATTTTTTTGTCTTGATACTTTATACATCAATCTTAATACTACAAATCAGGTTTTTTTCTGTTCTGTTTTATTTCGGAAGTTGTTGATTTGTCTTTTAATCTTTTTTCGATGACAGATTTTGGGATTTTTGTCGCTTTTCGTTCTTTAGGAATTACCAATGCTTTTTCGATAATTTCAAAAAAACGTTTAGTTACAATTGCTTTGTTTTTTAGTTGACTTCGGTCTTCATCGCAGTTTAAAATTAAAATTCCATCAAGAGTTAATTTGGTTTTTAATTTCTTTTGAGACCTTTCTTTTTCTTCTAAAGAAAGTGATTGCGAATTGATTAAATCAAATGTCAAAACTACTTTAGACGAAACTTTATTTACATTTTGTCCACCAGCGCCAGAGCTTCTTACGGCTTTAAAAGTAAGTTCTGAAATGATTTTATCTTTATCCATTTTTTGGCCACGAATTAAACAAATTAACACAAATCTTACTGTTTATTATATTTACATTAATTTAAATCTTCAATTTTAGGTTGTTTATATTTTTTTTTAAAATTGTCCTTGGACAAGCTTAGGAATACAGTTAATTTTTGAAATTTTAATTTGTTGATTGATGTGCGGGTTTTAATAAATCGTTTACGGTTTTTACTGGATTGAAAGTAATAAGTGGCACTTCTACAAATATTGTCATCCATTTTGCCATGGCACCATTCCATAGTCCAGGAAGTTCGAAGGCTCTTAATGATTTTCCTTTATTGTTTTTTTCTACGATAAATCCTGAATTTTTGTCTATGAATTTCGTTAAATCAAACTTTTGTCCGTTATAATCTTTTATCCCACAAACTAAATCTACTGGATTAAAATGTGTGGCACTTTCAAAGATTTTTTTCTGTCTAGCATCTTTTGAATCAATTTGAGATGATTCTATTATTTGTAAAAATGTTTTGCCTTTTTTGTCGATTACCCAAAACGGTCCGCCGCCAGGTTCGCCTTCATTTTTTACCATGCCACAAACACGAATGGGTCGGTTCAATATCGTTTTTAAATGATCTACTTTGCTTTCTTTAGTGTATTTGGTAAAATCATTTTTAATAGCGGTATTCAGCTTTGATGTGATATAATTTACTATTTCATTCAAGTCTTCGTTAGAAACATTTTCGCTTGTAAGCATTTTCATGAACTTAAAAATAGTTTCTTGATATTGAATTAAAATTCCAGCCAAAGCTTTTTTGTAAAGTGCAATTTCATGATTATGATTTTGAATAACATTATCAATATTCTTGATAAAAATGACATCAGCGTTCAGATTGTTTAGGTTTTCAATTAAAGCACCATGCCCGCCAGGTCTGAAAACGATACTGTCATTTTCATCTCTAAAAGGATTTCCTTTCAAATCAAGAGCAATAACATCAGTCGCTTTATTTTGATAGGAATATTTAACATTGATTTCAGTATTGGTTTGCTTTTCAATTCTTGGTTTTACTTCCTTAATAATGGTTTCAAAATCATTTTGATGTTCTTCAGAAACCGTAAAATGTAAATTAGATTTTCCATTAGCAGTAGCATAAAAAGCACATTCATTCAAATGTTCTTCAATTGCAGTAGCAGTATGATTATCGTATTTGTGAAAAGGTAAAACGCCTTTTGGTTTATTTGAAAAATCAAAATATTTGGGCGAAAGCATAGTTTTTATAAAGCCAAAATCGCGCGTGTCTTTTTCAGATGTTCCAAATTCTGGCATGGTTAGTTTTGCTACTTCTAAAATTTCATTGTAGAATGGAAACTTTTCTTTGGCAACCAAAAAAATAGATAAATTTTTATCTTTTTTTCTATTTATATAGGCATTTATACTCTCTTGTCCTAGTTTAAATTCATTCAAAAATTCGTTTAAAAACTTAAACATTCTGCTTGCTGCACCAGAAGCTGGCACAAATTTTTTCAGTTTAAAATTAGTTTTTTTCTCATCAAAAAAGTTTGAAAAATACTTAGCTTCATCATCAGTTATTCTCAGAATTCCATCGTTAATAATGGCAGGTCGTTCTAAATTTATCTTTGGAATTCCATTTTTTAAAATTTGAAATTGGGCTTCAAGAACTTCTAGATTTGAATTCCTGTGATAGATTTTTATATAATCGAACGAGTTTAAACCTAATTTTTTGGCTTTTTGAAAATCTGAAATTATTTTGGTTGCTTTTTCAAGACGCTGTTCTTTATTGCCTGAAAGTTTAATATAAGGTTTTTTAAATTCAACCAAAGCTTGTTCAAAAACCGCTATTGATTCTTCCCTATTGTCTGGTTTATCTCTTAAATCGTCTTTTTCCCAAGGAACGTCAATGTCAGTAAGAAAAATCAAATCGTATTTGTGCTTTTTTGTTGCTTTTTCGATTAATACATCACAAGAATTGTAATAAATATCAGAAAAAACTTTCGTTACCAAAATGTTAGTATCACAAAAAAGAATTTTATTAGCATTTTTTAAGGCGTTATTCTCAAGTTGTGTTTGCCCAATAGCTATTGAAATTAAATCTTCTTTCGAACAAATTTCTTGTTTTTTATCCCATTTGTCTTGAAGGTAATCACGAGCAAATTCTGGAATCCAATTGGTATTGAATTCGCTAGCAAGTTGCTTTGCTAATGTAGTTTTACCTGTAGATTCTGGTCCTACAAAAGCAATTTTGATTATTTCTGTAGGTTCTTGTTTAAGATGTTCTTCCATTGAATGTAGGCTAAAATAGCTAATATTGTGAAAATTAAATACTGCAAAGACAACATTCCTAAGCCTCTGTGGGCAAACAAGGGAACAGCTATCAAATCACCAATAATCCACAAGGTCCAATTTTCAATTTTCTTTAAAGCCATGTACCACATAGCAGTAAAAAATATTCCTGATGTAAAAATATCAATATAATTAGGAATTTCAAGTTTATAATCGAAAAAAAGATAAACAAAATAGGTAATTATCATGGTTAGAATGAATAATCCTACACCAATTAATTTCTCTATAAATGAAGTTCTAGTTATTTCTAGTTCGGGTTCACTGGCTTTTGAAGTCCACTTGTACCATCCATAAATACTCATTATAGAATAGTAAAAATTCATCGTCATATCGCCAAAATATTTTGCTTGATACAATAAATAAACCGTTATTATTGTCGAGATTAATCCTGTTGGATATACCCAAATGTTTTCTTTTTTGGCAAAATAAACACTCAAAATTCCAGATATAAATGCTAGCGACTCCAATATGATTTGAAGCGATGTGGCATTTTTATATTGAGAAATTAAAAAGTCGAGCATGGTATTAACGATTGTTGATTTCTGAAGTTTGATTTAGAAATTAAAAAAATTAGTGTCCTTTTCAAATGCAGTGCCGATAACAACTAAATCGGCTCCGGCATTGAAGGCGTTTTCTATTTCTTGTTTAGAACGAATGCCGCCACCAACGATTAATGGAACGTTTATATTGTTCGAAACTAATGTAATCATTTCTTTGGGAACTGAAAGTTTAGCACCGCTTCCAGCTTCTAGATAGATTAATTTATTTCCGATATATTCTCCTGCTTGTGCGGTTTGCAATGCGTATTTGTGGTTGTTTCTATCTATTGGCTTAGTTTGGCTCACTCTTTCAACAGCGGTTTCAGTACCACTTTCTATTAAAATATATCCTGTTGAAATTACTTGTAAATTGGTTTTTTTTAGGATTGGAACCGCATTTACTTGGTGTTCAATTAAATAATCGGGGTTTCTACCTGATAATAAAGTTAAGAATAAAATTCCGTTTGCTTTATCAGAAATTTGCGATGGATTTCCGGGAAATAATAGAATTGGTAAGTTGATTTTTGATTTTAATTGGGTAATTAATTCCTCTAAATGAATTCCATCAAAGGAACTTCCACCAACAAAAATATGTGTTGCTGGTGATTGGTTTATTTTTTGAATCAAATCCGAAAGATTTTCAACCGCTAGCTTATCGGGATCGAGAAGAATGGCTAGGAGTTTTTCACTTTTGGCTTTTGAGTTTAAGATATTTTGGTAGATGTTTGTCATTGTTTTAGCCACGGATAAAACGGATTTTACTCATTATCGCGGATTTTTAATTTTAATTCTTAATTATTAATTGATTGAAAGGCGCACACAAAGATATAATCTTCTACAGAATCAAATTGAATTTGGAATGTTTCTTCTTTGTTATTAAATTTTAATGTTGCGGTTGCTTTTTTATCTTCAAATGAAAAATCGTCTTCAAAAATATGGTTTGGAAAACTGATTCCTTTTTCGTTTTTGATTTTGAAAATACTTTCTTTAATTCCCCAAACAACGGTTGCTTTCTTAATTTTTTCTATTTCAGATAAATTTTCTAAATGCCAAACATCCATAAATCTTTTTGCAATTCGGAGTGTCTTTTCTTTCTGTTGTTCTAAATCTAATCCCACTTTGGAATCACTAATTACGATAGCAGAAAAATCATTGGAGTGGGAAATCGAAATAAAATTGTTGCCTTCGAGAGCCTCAGGCAACAATTTTTTAGAATTCTCGTGTTGACTGAGGTTCTCGTGTTGACTGAGGTTCTCGTGTCGACTGAGGTTCTCGAAGTCAGGTTTCAAATGCGGTTTTCCAAATTCGTCATAAAATAAATCGAAATCAGAATAATCAATGTGTTGCAACAACATTCGAACGGCCAAAAATCCTTTTTGATGACTTTCAGATTTCATAGTTTCCAGTCGCGCTAAAGAAGAATCTTTCAATTTTACTTGACTGAAAAGTGTGTCAAAATCTTCTGTAATCTTCCAAAGATAGAGTTTGGTGTTGTTAAATAAATAAACTACTTTATGTAATGGCATTTGGTATTTTGTTGTTTTTCAAAAGATTAAACCTATAAACATTTCACAAATTTTAAAATAAATTATTAAAATCAAAACCTATGTTGTAATTTTGCACGAAATTTTAAAAATACAAATATACATAATAGATGAGTACACAAACATTACCATTTGTAGCTTACAAAGTTAAGGACATTAACCTTGCGGCTTGGGGAAGAAAAGAAATTGAATTGGCTGAAGCTGAAATGCCTGGATTAATGGCTTTAAGAGCTGAATATGGGGCAACGCAACCTTTAAAAGGGGCAAGAATTGCAGGATGTCTTCACATGACTATTCAAACTGCTGTTTTAATTGAAACTTTAATTGCTCTTGGTGCAGAAGTTACTTGGAGTTCTTGTAACATTTTCTCTACTCAAGATCAAGCTGCTGCTGCTATTGCTGCTGCTGGAATTCAAGTTTATGCTTGGAAAGGTCTTGACGAAGAGTCGTTTGACTGGTGTATTGAGCAAACGTTATTCTTTGGTGAAGACAGACAACCATTAAACATGATTTTGGATGATGGTGGCGATTTGACCAATATGGTTTTTGACCGTTACCCAGAATTAATTCCTGGAATTAAAGGTTTATCAGAAGAAACTACAACAGGTGAATATGGTTTTTGACCGTTACCCAGAATTAATTCCTGGAATTAAAGGTTTATCAGAAGAAACTACAACAGGTGTTCACCGTTTGTATGAAAGAATGAAAAACGGAACTTTATTCATGCCGGCAATTAACGTAAATGATTCGGTTACTAAATCAAAATTTGATAACAAATATGGTTGTAAAGAATCGGCTGTTGATGCTGTAAGAAGAGCAACAGATATTATGTTAGCCGGAAAAAGAGTTGTTGTTTGTGGCTATGGTGACGTTGGAAAAGGAACTGCAGCTTCGTTCCGTGGTGCTGGTTCTATTGTTACGGTAACTGAAATTGATCCAATTTGTGCTTTACAAGCTGCAATGGACGGATTTGAAGTGAAAAAATTAAACACCGTTATTGCTAATGCTGATATCATCATTACAACAACTGGAAATAAAGACATCGTTCTTGGTTCGCACTTTGAGCAAATGAAAGATAAAACTATCGTTTGTAACATTGGTCACTTCGATAACGAAATTGATATGGCTTGGTTGAACAAAAACCACGGTGCGTCTAAAGTTGAAATCAAACCTCAAGTTGATAAATATACTATCGCTGGAAAAGACATTCTTATCTTGGCTGAAGGTCGTTTAGTGAACTTAGGTTGTGCAACTGGTCATCCAAGTTTTGTAATGAGTAACTCCTTTACCAACCAAACGTTAGCTCAAATTGAACTATGGACTAACAGCGCTGCATACAAAAATGAAGTGTATATGTTACCTAAACATTTAGATGAAAAAGTAGCTGCTTTACACCTTGCAAAGTTAGGAGTTGAATTGGAAACTTTACGTCAAGACCAAGCAGAATATATTGGTGTTGAAGTTACTGGACCATTCAAACCTGAGTATTACAGATATTAGTATAAAGGATTTTAGTATTAAGTATTAAGACAAAACCCCGATTTCAATTGAAGTTGGGGTTTTTGTTTATTTTTGAAACTTAAAATTAACTAATGGAAGAAATAGAAAAACTTTTTGAAAATAGTATAAAATTAGAAGCAAATTGTCCGGGAATTTATTTTCTTTTTCACAATGAAGATTTAGTTTATATAGGTAAAGGATGGAATTGTTTACTGAGAATTGCAGAACATACTAGAAAAGATTCTGTAAAAAAATTTACATCTTGGAATTATATTAGAATTGACGAAATAGAAGAATACAATAGAATTGAAAAAGAATTAATTAAAAAATATAAACCAATTTATAATAAGACTTTTATAAAATAATTAGTCTTATCAAAAATCATCTTTCTCTAAAATAGCTGAAATTTTCACTTTCAAATCGTGTCGCAGCTACAAGAAATTGTGTACTTCATTCACTGACAATTACAAATATAGACAAAATTTTTATTCAACAATTATCAATTCTGATAAATCCCAAGCCTAGCCTTTCTTGTAAAGGCTGTTAGCAGTAGCCGTTTAATTAAATGATTTTATTAAACCAATTATTATTAAAAATACAATTACTAAACATCCATATTTCATTGCATTTCCTTTTCTTTCATCATTATCAATTTTTCGTTTTGCATTATGTTCTTTTAGAAAATAGCCGCGCCAATGATTATCTGGATCTGAAAGCCACCAAAGTTGATTGCAATTACTACATTTATAAACTGCATGTGAATCGCTTCTGTATTTTCCATTCTCCACAAAATGAACTGACTTTGCAATTTTAGAGTCGAACTCTTTATTGAATTCTTCAAATTCAGAATAAGAGTCAAATTCGTTATATTCTCTGTCAAAACAGGCTTTACACATTTTTTAGGTTTTCGGGTTTTTTCACATCCTGACGTCCCAGCGCTTTGCGAGGTTGCGGACTAAATAAACCTTAACTTTCGGTTAATCACTGACCTCAAAGATAAGCCAAAACATTAAATTAATCACTTACCCCGCAATCTTGCAAAGCGCTTGTTGGCAGAAGCTTTAATTCTCCGTTTCGTTTCTCAATTCTTGTATTTTCTCAATTGTCAAACCTGTAATTTTTGAAATCATTTCATTATTCAAGCCTTCTTTAATACTATTTATTGCAATTTTATCTTTTAATTTAAACTCCGCTTCAGTTTGCAAAGAAAAAACCTCACTTGCTTTTAAATGCAAACTATCTAAATATCTGTTATAGCCATATTGGTCTTCTTTCTCAAGACGCATAATGTCAAGAACTTCATTAGCTTCTTTTAAACCTTTTGCCTTGAAGTCATCTTTTACTTCACTGTTTTTTAAAAAGTAAACCCATTCATCTAAAGTGTCTTTTGCAACGTCGTTGAATTGATTCACTTTTAATAAATAATATTCAGGAAAAATGTCTGCAATATCTTGTTTAACAAAAGTTTGCTTTTGTTTTTCTGATAAACCTAAAATATCGTTTTGATGTAACCCTTTAAAATCAGTTCTTCCACGATAGATATAATCTTGTCCTTGTCCAAGGTCAAAATAGACAATATTTATCGAAATTACTTTTTTAATTTCTGAATATTTGGCTCGTTTTTTTAAATTTTCAGAAATTGCTTTTGAAGTTCCATAAGCCATTCTGTGAAAATAATCAATTTCGTAAGTTGATTGAATTTCAATGATAATTAATTCGTTTTTAGAATTTTTAGTTAATATATCTACACGGTTAAATTTGTCATCATCGGTTTCTTGGTTGCCTTCGCTTTCAAGAATTTGCTCAATTTGGATGTTGTCAAACAACAATTCACTCAAAAAACCTTCAAGCACGACAAAGTTTGCTTTGTTTCTCAAAAGTCTTTTTATTGCCCAATCAAACGAAATTAATTTTTTACTCATTATTTATTTTCATTAATTAGGCAAATTTACAAAATTATTTTTTTACAAATCGGTTAAGTTTGTCCATTTAATTTAGAAATGTAAACGCCTTCATTTAAATCTGTTACATCAAGATTAATTTCTCCGTTTTCTCCTACTACATTTTTGTTTATTACTTTTTTTCCGTTAATGTCAAAAACTTCTAAAGTTCCAGTTTGTCCACTTTCTAAATTATTTGTAATTGTAATATTGTTTTCTGTTGGATTTGGAAAACTAATAAAATTCTTGCTTAATAGATTTTGTTGATTTACAGATAATGTGCCAGGTAATGAGTAAACATCAATAATTGAAGAGTTATTATTAACTTTCTTTAAAATAAATTTATAAACCCCGGTACTTATTTTATATATACCACCAAATTTTTCTCTATCGTTGAACTCTTGTAAAACAACACCACTATCATCCATAAGAATAAATTTATAATCCCATGTTGTTGGATTAACTATAGCAATTAAGAATTCGATTGAATTATTCGTATTGAATAATTTATCAGTAGCAAGAATGCCATAAAAGCTAAAACCATCCATATAAATTTCATAATTAGAGGGGATTTGAGCTATAAAAGCATTTTTTCTGACAATCGATTACTTGCTTCACCTATTATTTCTAATTGACGTAATGTTGCATTAAACATCATTGAATTTTTAACAAAATTTTCTAAATCTACATCTTGTAAATAGTTTTCTATTTCAGTTATAGCATCAATAACATGAAGTAAACGTAATTTATCGCCTAATCTATCTTGCATAAATTAGTTTTTTTTCGTTATCTAAAATTGGTTTGATGTATTTTGACAAACCTCTTGCAGAAACCAAATCGACTTTTTTAGAAAATAATTCTTGTAAATCTAACTGCATTTGAATGAATTCCAATCCAATTGGCTGAGAATAATCTAATTCTACTAATAAATCTATATCACTATTTTCGTTTTCTAAATCTTTACTATAGGAACCAAAAAGATACGCTTTCAAAACAAGTTGCTTTGAAAAAAAATCCTTTTATGATATTTATTTGTTTGTTATTAAGACTAATTTATTACGTATTTTAAAGAAAAATAATTAAAAAAAAACACCTACAACGTCTCCTTCAACCATTTATAAAATTCACTTTGCCATACTTGAGCATTTTGTGGTTTTAGTACCCAATGGTTTTCGTCTGGAAATAATAAAAATCTACTTTTTATTCCTCTTAATTGTGCTGCTTGAAAGGCTTCTTGTCCTTGTCCTATTGGCACTCGGTAGTCTTTTCCGCCTTGGATGATTAATATGGGTGTATTCCACTTGTCCACCATATTAATTGGGTTAAATTTAGAATATGTTTTTTGTGCCACAGCGTTGTCTTTTTCCCAATACGCGCCACCGTGATCCCAATTGTTGAAGAATACTTCTTCGGTGGTGCCGTACATACTTTCTAAATTGAAAACACCACAATGTGAAATAAATGTTTTAAATCTATTATTGTGAATTCCTGCTAAGTAAAACACAGAATAGCCTCCATAACTTGCTCCAACAGCTCCAAGTCTTGCTTTATCAACATAACTTTCTTTAGCCACATCATCAATGGCAGATAGGTAATCGTCCATTACTTGTCCGCCCCAATCTTTAGAGATTTGTTCGTTCCATTCTTGTCCGTGACCATACATTCCACGACGGTTTGGAGCAACCACTACATAACCTTGTGAAGCCATCAAAGAGAAATTCCAACGGAAAGAATAACTTTGCGTTAATGGCGATTGTGGTCCACCTTGACAATATAAAAGTGTTGGGTATTTTTTAGTTTTATCAAAATTTGGAGGCAAAATTACCCAAACCAACATTTTCTTTCCATCGGTTGTTGTAACGTATCTTCTTTCGTATTTTGGTAAAGCTAGTTTACTGTAGGTTTCCTCGTTAATTTTAGTTACTTGCAACCAAGTTTTTTTCTTCAAATTATACGAATATACCTCAGCAGCGTGATTCATATCGGTTCTTGTAACGATAACATTGTCGCCAGAGAACGCCACAATATCCGATACATCGAAATCACCATTGGTAACTTGAGTAACCATAACAGCGATTCTAGTTAAACCTGGAAAATTAACTTCAAATAGTTGTTTGGTTCCATCAACTGCAGCAACAAAATATACTTTTTTACCATCGGCGCTCCATGCATAATTATCTACACTTCCGTCCCAATTAGCCGTAAGATTCATGTCCATCCCTTTAAAACGAACGATGATGTCATTTTTATCGGCTTCATATCCGTCGCGTTTCATTTGCAACCAAGTTAGATTTCCTGTTGGAGAAAACGTTGGATTAGTATCGTATCCTTTATTAGCTTCGGTAAGATTTTTGGTAATTTTAGTTTCTAGATTGTATTCATACAAATCGGTATTGGTAGAAATAGCATATTCGGTTCCGAATTTCTTTTTAGAAACATAGATGATGCTTTTAGAATCTGGTGACCAAATGAAATCTTCATCACCACCATGAGGTTTTTGAGGAGCATCATAAGGTTCCTTTGGCATAATATCAATTGGTGTTGCCTTATCTTTATTTTCAGCATAAAACACATGGTTATGACTGCCATCATTATACGTATCCCAATGACGATAATCTAAAGAATTATAAACTTGAGCATTTGATTTATCAAGATTTGGATAAATATCTTTACCTAAAACGTTGTTGATTTTTACTTCTTGTGAAGACAAAATGAATTTTCCATCTGGAGAAATGTTTTTATCTACAAACAAATCTTTAGTGTCTTTTACTTCGGTTGCAATGCCACCATTTACTGGAATGGTATAAAATTTAGAATTCGATTTATTTTCTTCCACAGAAGGAATGGCGACTTTATAAACCACCGATTTGCCATCTTTTGAAATGCCTAGAACAGAAACTCTTCCTAATTTCCAGAGTAATTCTGGAGATAAAACTTGTTGCGCTGATGCTGCTATACTCATTGTACTAACGATTATAAAAACTATTTTTTTCATTTTATTTTGAATTTAGATTTCTCTGAATTTATTTCAGAGTTCAGCATCTTTCGATACTGAAATAGGTTATTTAATGATTCGTTAAAAGTAAATATTAATTTTTGAGTTTGTTCATTTGTACTAAAAAATAATTATTTTTATAAAAAAATTACTCCATGCAATTAAGTTATTGGGAAATAAAAAATTGGTTTTCAAATGTTGATTTTACTATTGTGGGTAGCGGAATTGTAGGATTACATTGCGCTTTAAATCTTCGGGAACGATTTCCTAAAAGTAAAATTTTACTACTTGAAAAAGGAATCCTTCCACAAGGCGCTAGTACAAAAAATGCTGGTTTTGCGTGTTTTGGAAGTTTATCAGAAATTATAGACGATTTAAAATCCCATTCAGAAGAAGAAGTCATTCAATTAATTCAAAAACGATGGAATGGATTACATCTTTTAAGAAAACGACTTGGCGATGAAGTAATTGATTTTAAACCTTATGGAGGCTATGAATTATTTTTGAAAAACGACGAAAACACTTATAATGAATGTTTACAAAAACTACCATTTATAAATGATATTTTAAAACCTCTTTTTAAATCGGATGTTTTTTCTAAAGAGTTTGATCGCTTTAATTTTCAAAACATCCATGAATATTCTATTTTCAATCCCTATGAAGGTCAGATTGATACCGGAAACATGATGCAAGCACTTCTTAAAGAAGCCATTTCTAAAGATATTTTAATTTTAAATCAAGCCGAAGTGTCATCCTATATTGAAAAAAATACTTCGGTAGAAATTGTGGTTAATGATTATTCTTTTCAAACAAACAAATTGCTTTTTGCCACTAATGGTTTTGCGTCTCAAATAACAAATAATGCGGTAAAGCCAGCAAGAGCTCAAGTTTTAATAACAGAACCCATACCAAATTTAGACGTTCGAGGTACCTTTCATTTAGACAAAGGGTATTATTATTTTAGGAATTTTGAAGACAGAATTTTACTTGGTGGCGGAAGAAATTTAGATTTTGAAGGAGAAACCACAACCGATTTATCACAGACAGAAAAAATTCAAAACAAATTGGAAGCGTTATTAAAAAATGTAATTTTACCCCATCAAGAATTTAAAATTGCACATCGTTGGAGCGGCATTATGGGAATTGGCTCACACAAAAACCCAATTGTATCTCAACTCTCTGAAAATGTTTATTGTGGCGTTCGCTTGGGCGGAATGGGTGTAGCAATAGGAAGTTTAATAGGAAAAGAATTAGCAGAATTAGTATAAATGGCAACAAAAAAGAGCACTTCAAAAAATACAAATAGAACTTTTTTTCAAAAAATAAAACGATTCATTTGGAAATCGATGCTTTGGTTTTTTGGAATATCTGTTTTATTAGTTATTCTTTTTAAATGGATTCCTGTTCCTTTTACCCCATTGATGATTACAAGAGCAATTGAACAAAAAATGGATGGACAAGAAATGACCTGCAGTCATGATTGGGTTCCGATAGAAGACATATCTGTTAATCTTCAAAAAGCGGTAATTGCCAGTGAAGATGGTAATTTTTTAAAACATAATGGTTTTGATTTTAAAGCCATGCAAAAGGCTTTCAAAAACAATAATCGAGGAAAAAAACTCAAAGGAGGAAGTACCATTTCTCAACAAACGGCAAAAAATGTGTTTTTATGGCAAGGTAGAAGTTATATCAGAAAAGGATTGGAAGCTTACTTCACTTTTTTAATTGAAATCGTTTGGGGAAAAGAACGCATCATGGAAGTGTATCTTAACTCAATAGAAATGGGCAAAGGTGTTTATGGTGCAGAAGCAGCAGCACAACACTGGTACAGCACGGATGCGAAAGATTTAACCAAAATTCAAGCCGCTGGAATTGCAGCCATTTTACCAAATCCAAGAAAATATAAAGCAACGAATTCATCATCTTACATTGAAAAAAGGAAAGGAAAAATTGTAAGAGTTATGAATCATGTTGGAAAATTAGAATATTAAAAAAAGCTTTCAAATAATGAAAGCTCTTTAATTTATTGAAATAACGATTTATAATGTGTCCAATATTTATAAATTAAAATTCCATTTAAAATGGTTACTAATAGCGCTCCTCCAATTCCTTTTACATCTAAAAACAGATGAAATAATAGAATATTAATCGATATTGGCGCTAATAACGTTAAGGCAAAAGCTACCCACTTTTTCATTAAAAGTAAGACTCCAATAATGATTTCTAAAACTCCCACTGTTTTTAAAACATAACCTGTTGCTCCTAAAGAGGTCATAAAATTGTTAGCTTGTTCTGGTAATTCTGGCAAAGGAATAAAGCCAAAAAATTTATTAGCTCCAAAAACAAGAAGTATAATTGCTAATAGTATTCTAACTATTTTGGTAAACATTGAATTCATAACTATTTATTTTATTGGTTAGTAGAATGGTAAAAATATAATTAATTTTTTATATAATAAATATTTTAAAACTTAAATTTTTAAACATTTCTGTATTTAATGTATTTTTAGTAGCTTCATTGTAACTTTTTCTTTAAATAATTATCTAATAGTAATAATCTTAAAAAGTAAAATTATGCAAGCTCACGAAATAGATTACCAAATTTTTGGTGAAGAAATGCAATATGTAGAAATAGAACTCGATCCTCAAGAAATTGTCGTTGCAGAAGCTGGAAGTTTTATGATGATGGACAACGGAATCAAGATGGAAACCATCTTTGGTGATGGCTCTAGTCAAGAACAAAATGGTGTTTTTGGAAAGTTACTCTCTGCAGGAAAAAGAGTATTAACTGGCGAAAGTCTTTTTATGACTGCCTATTTGAATCAAAATAACGCTAAAAGTAAAGTTTGTTTTGCTTCTCCATATCCGGGAAAAATCATCCCAATAGATTTACGACAATTTCAAGGTAAATTCGTTTGTCAGAAAGATGCTTTTTTATGCGCTGCCAAAGGGGTTTCGGTTGGAATTGAATTTTCAAAAAAACTAGGTCGTGGTCTTTTTGGTGGTGAAGGTTTTATTATGCAAAAACTAGAAGGAGACGGAATGGCTTTTGTTCATTCAGGCGGAACTTTAGCTAAAAGAGAATTAGCTTCTGGCGAAGTTTTAAAAGTTGATACGGGCTGTATCGTTGGATTTACCAAAGAGGTTGATTATGATATAGAATTTATTGGCGGAATTAAAAATACGCTTTTCGGTGGTGAAGGAATGTTTTATGCCACACTTCGCGGACCCGGAACGGTTTATATTCAATCTTTACCTTTTAGTCGTCTTGCCGATAGAATTATTGCCTCTGCACCTAGAGCTGGCGGAAGCTCTAAAGAAGAAGGAAGTTTGCTTGGCGGAATTGGCAGATTACTAGACGGAGATAATAGATTTTAAAAACAAAAAGGTTATTCAAATAAAGAATAACCTTTTTAATTAAATTGATTTCCAATTAATTAACAACTAAAGGAAATATAACTTGAGCGTCTGTTGCTCCTCCTGCATTTGTGATATTTCCTGTAGAAACACCTGCAGCAGATTTATTTGGCAAATGTCTGAGTGTAACCGTAAGATTACCTGTTGCAGCTGAAGCAGTAACCAAAGTAAAATCTAATCCTATAGGTTTACCATTTGCATCAGTATCCGTATAAGTAAAAGTGCCAATTGAAGCAGGTGCTTGATAAAAAACTTGGTGATCTATACCTTCTTCTTCAACTTCAATAGTAATATCATCAGCTGGATTTACGGTTTCATTCAAGAAAGCAACAGAACCTGTATAAGTTGTTCCGGCTACTAAATTACCTGAAACAGTAACAACAGGAGCGTTTGGTCCGTCACCATCTAAATCTTTAGATAAAAGTGTAATTGTTTGACCGCCTCCAACTAGAGTTGTTCTAACAGTTGTTATCACTTCCTCTTCGTTTACAGGAGCTGGTTTGTCGTCATTGCTACAAGAAATTAAGGTAACAGCAAAAAGAGATAAGAATAGTTTGTTTATAAATTTGAATGTTTTCATTTTTTTTAAATTTTTTAGAAATTAATTTTTAATTGAATTTGAAAGTTTCTACCTAAATCATCAGCATAGAAACGTTGTCTGTTTAAATAGTCTCTGTATTTAGTATTGAAAATATTAAACACTGAAAGACCTATAGTTGTAAACGATTTTTTTGATGTTTTAAAATTAACATCAGAAGAAAAATGCAAAAGATTATATGCCTGTGGAGGTGAACTAATATTTATTTCAACAGGTACTAAATTTCCATCTACTACAATGTTGGAAATAAAATTATTATTTGGAAATTGATTTTGTCTGAAAACTATTTCACTTTGTAATTCTATCTTAAGATTACTCCATTCTTTCTTATTAAATTGAATACGGTTATTTATATTCAATGGTGGCATATCTATTAATGATTCATCGTTTGTAATATCTTTTCCGTTAACAAAAGATAGCATCAATTTATGTTGAAAGTATTTAGTTATTTTCCATTGCGAATTAAAATCCACACCAGTTAATACAGCGTTGGTTTGGTTGAATTCCCAAACCGGAAATGCTCCACGAATAGTAGTCTCAAATCCAACTGGTTTTAAAAAAATAAAATCTTCAATAAAATTAAGGAATGGTCCAATATTAACAGCGAAATTATTCCACTTTTTCTGAAGTGACGTACTTATTTTATTTGATTTTTCACTGACGATTCTTAAATCGCCCAATTCAATCATGCCACTAGAATGATGCAAACCATCACTGAAAAATTCTGATGGATTTGGGTTTCTAACGGCACGACTAATATTGAAATACAAATCATAAGCTGATCCAAATGAATATTGCGCTCCCAAACTTGCAGAAATATTATGAAATAAAAATTGTGGTTTAGTTAACCATTGATTTCCAAAATCAGCTATAATAAAATCATTATAATCTGGACTGTAATTTCTTTCATCCCATCGTGATTTTAAATAATATTTTGTAGCTTCAATAGATGAAAAATCATAACGTGCACCAACCTCAACAGAAAAATCACTAGAAAAATGATAATCAACAATTCCATAAACCGCAGCATCAACCTTGTTATAAGTTGGAATTAATGGTCTAACACCTGTATTTGGACTAGCAGTATTATTTTGAAATGAACTTGAAACTCCAAGTTTATAATCCCAATCTCCATTTACAAGTTTGTAATCAGCATTAAAGGTGTGTGTAATTAAATTCAAATCAAGAGCTGGTTTTGAATCTTGAATTCCAGTTCTTAAATCAAACTCTTTTCGATTATTAAATTGAAAAGAATATTGCAACCCCAGAACTTCATTATCATTAAAATTGAAATTATAATTCAATTTAGCCAAATGATGCATGACTTTTTGTTTTGGATTTTTAATTGAGTATTCAAAATCATTCACAATGTAAGGTTTGCTATTATTGATTGAATAATACAAATCGTTTACATTACCAATATGAGATGCACTCAAAATTCCTATGGTAGCATTATACAAACTATAAAAAGCAGAAAAATCATATTTCTTTCCAATATATTTTATGTCTCCAGAAAAATTAGCTTCTCTATTTCCAGTATTTGATAAATTATAACTAGGCGATTGTCTATCTCCATAATATTTAAAGCTACCTTGAACGTTCCAACTCCAATCACAAAAATTACCTTTATGCAAACTAGATGAAAGGGTGCCTCCTCGACCATTGCTGTCTAAAGTAGTTATAGCTTTTCCAAATAGCGTGTCATTCTTAATACTAATTGGCTCGATAACAACAATTCCGCCAATAGCATCGCCACCATATTGCAAACCTGATGCGCCTTTCAAAACCGTGATTTTTCCGGCAGCATTTACATCAAAGTTTGGAGCGTGTTCAACACCCCATTGTTGATCTTCTATTTTTACATTATTGTTATAAATTGGCACACGACTACTATGCAATCCATTAATAACTGGTTTTGCAATGGTGCTACCACTTTTCAAAATTGAAACTCCCGAAACTTCTTTCAAAACATTAGCTAAAGACTGGCTACTATATTTTTCTATTACTGACTCTTTAATTTTTTGCTCAGAAACAGTGTTATTATAATAATTATCTTTGTGCTTTATAACTATTTCTTCTAAACGCTCTACCTTTTGCTTTAATTTAAAATTAATGATTTGATTTTGGGTTACAGTAATTACAGTATCAATAGATTGATAACCCACATAACTTATTAAAAATTTTGTAGGTCCAAATGGAAGGTCGGTTATTGAATAAAACCCATTTCTATTGCTAATGGTTGATTTAGAAGAAATATGAACATGACTTTTTTCAAGTGGTTTTTCATTTTCATCTACTATTTTTCCACTTATTGTGTTTTGACCATAATTAGATACAAAACACAATAAGCAAAAAAACATTATGATTTTTTGCATTTATTTTTCTTTAAATTGTTTACGTTAAATTAAAACGATATAAACAATTTAAAAGGAGGTCCTCGCAATGAATAAATACATCCTGAGAAAAATGAAATATTTTCGGCGGAATGAAAAATAGTTGCTTTCTTAAAAAAAGAATGGGTATTTAATAAATAATCGTCAAGTATAAGCTGAGAACAAGAGCTCAAAGTAAACTCACAAACAAAACAATGGTCAGAATCGTGATGACTATGACTTATTTCTGTTTTATTAACAGCATATTTATGATTACAATGTTTTTCTGAAAGTGCATCTTCTATATGGTGATAGGAATGCAGCGATTGTAGCAAAATTGCGAACAATATTGCCAAACCAAAAACAAAACTAACTGCAGTGTATTTTCCTTTCATTATGGCAAATATATGCTACAAGCAATGAAAAACCACTTGAATTAACAAATTTTAAGATTTGTAAACTCAAATGGTTTGTAAATTTGAAACTAATTAAACTAATTTATTTGCTACTAAATATTCTGCAATTTGAATAGTATTTGTGGCAGCTCCTTTTCTTAAATTATCAGACACAATCCACATATTTAAAGAGTTTGGCTGACTTTCGTCTCTGCGAATTCTACCCACAAAAACCTCATCTTTTCCTTGAGCAAACAAGGGCATTGGATAAGTATAAGTATCGGTATTATCTTGAACTACAACACCGCCTGTGTGATGAAGAATTTCTCTAATTTCACTAACATTAAAATCATTTGCAAACTCAATATTCACTGCTTCGCTATGTCCACCAACAATGGGCACACGAATAGCTGTTGCGGTAACGGCAATGGTTTTATCGCCAATAATTTTCTGAGTTTCACGAACCAATTTCATTTCTTCTTTGGTGTAACCATTTTCTTCAAAACTGTCACATTGCGGAATAGCATTTCTGTGAATAGGATATTTATAAGCCATTTCACCTTGAATTCCTGCATACTCATTTTCTAATTGCTGCACCGCTTTTAC
>JAIFLT010000174.1 GCA_020048955.1 Flavobacterium sp. | reverse complement strand
TTTGTTTTAAAATTTAAGCAAAATTTAATAAAGGCTTTTAAACAGATAGAAACAAAGATTTTTACGTTGTGCTAGGTTGCGTGAGTGATAGAAGCGGCATCCTTTTCTTTTTTTCTTTAAAAAGAAAAGATATAGCGGATAGGTACTCTACCTTAAAATCCTAATTTATTTCGTTTAAATATAATCTAGTACTCTTTCTAATGCCATTCCTCGTGAGCCTTTGATTAAAATAGTTTTGTTTGATAATTGATGCTCTTTGAGAAAATCCACAAATGATTCAAAGTCTTCGTAGAAGAAGTGATTTTTATTATTGTTTTTATTTAAATAAAATTCTTTTCCAATAAAGTGACAAATTGGTTCTTCTTTTGTTAAATAGTCAACAATAGATTTATGTTCTTCTATACTTTCTTTACCTAATTCAAACATATCACCAATTATGATTACTTTGTTGAATTTTGATAGATGTAAAAAATTTTCTAGTGCTACTAACATGCTACTAGGATTAGCATTATAGGCATCTAAAATGATTTCATTTGTGTTTTTTGATAATAATTGAGACCGGTTATTATTAGGTATATAACTTTCAATAGCGTCTTTGATGTCGTCATCAGAAACTTTAAAATAATTGCCAATTGTTATAGACGCATTTATATTATTGGCATTATAGAGACCTATTAAATTTGATTTTATAACTGAATTATTGAAATGAATATTTACTAATGGATTGGCTACAATATTTTTTATAAAAACATTTGCATTATTTGTTTTAGTGCTGAATGTTATTCTATTTATTTCTCTAGTTTTCTCTTCTTGTATTTTATCATCAATATTTACAAAAACCTTCTTATCATTAAGTTTAATGTAGTTATACATTTCGCTTTTACCTTTTATTACTCCATCGAATCCTCCAAATCCTTCTAAATGTGCTTTTCCAAAGTTTGTAATATATCCAAAATTGGGTTCAGTAATCTTACATAAAAATTCAATTTCTTTTTGATGATTTGCTCCCATTTCAACTATTCCAATTTCTGTATTACTATTGAATGATAAGATAGTTAAAGGAACTCCAATATGATTGTTTAAATTACCATACGTTGCTTTGGTTCTATATTTTTTGGATAGTACAGCTTGTATAAGTTCTTTAGTTGTTGTTTTTCCATTACTACCTGTTAAAGCTATTATTGGAAGATTTAAATAGTTTCTATGGAATTTTGCTAACTCTTGCAAAGTATTTAAACTATTTTTTACTAGAATAGTTCTTTCGTCAATATAATAATCTGAATTATCAATTATTGCGTAAATAGCACCTTTTTGTAATGCCTCTTTTGCAAAGGTATTTGCGTCATGTTTTTCGCCTCTTAAAGCAATAAAAAATGATTTATGTTTTACTTTTCTTGTGTCTATTACAATATCATTGGAGAGTAAAAAAAGTTTATGTATATCTTTTATTTCCATATTAAATGCCTTAAAACAAAAAGCCCTAATTAAAGGGCTTTTTGTTAAATATATTAAAGAGTTATCTTTTCTTTTTATTTCTAGCTGATTTTTTTGAATCAGATTTAGGTCCAACTCTTGACATTGCACATCTAAATCCAATGTAGTCAGTTGCCATATCTTGTGGAAAGTATCTTCTTTGCGCAGGATCTAGCCAATAAGCTCTGTCTCTCCAAGAACCACCTTTATAAACTCTAACATCATCATTTACTAATGTTGTTCTTTTGCTAGACTTGTCAAATTTACGAATCATGTTTCCAATACTATCAATCGATACGTTATGCTTTGGAGAATCGTACATTCTTTGTTCATCTTTTAATTTACCATCACCTTCTTCTGAAGAACCAAAATCGAAATATCTGGTTGATTGTTTATCACCATCTCTATAATTTTTGTGGTCACTTTTGTCAAAGTTTTGTCTTAAATAAGTTTCTTTCTCATCTACTGGTACTTGTGCTATTTGACCAATAAAGTTTCTTGCCATTACTCGACCGTTGGATAAAGTATCAAATTTTTGATTTTCTTGCGTGACTAATTCAACTTTTCCATCTTCACCAATTTTATTTTTAGTGTAAACATTACCTCTAAAATAGTTGAAGTCATTGGCTTCATCATCTACTATTGGTCTGTATACGTCTGCTACCCATTCAGCAACGTTACCTGCCATGTCATATAATCCAAAATCGTTTGGAGGATACGATTTTACTTTGTTAGTAATATCAGCACCATCATCAGACCATCCTGCAATTCCACCGTAATCTCCTTTTCCTTGTTTGAAGTTTGCTAACTGGTCTCCTTTAATTTGTCTTTTTCCAGAACGTGTATAACTTCCAGACCAAGGATATTTCTTTTGACCTTTATATATATTATATTCTCTTTGTCCTACGTCTGCAGCAGCAGCATATTCCCATTCTGCTTCAGTTGGTAGTCTATACTCTGGTAAAATTAACCCTGAAGTTCTTTGAGCGTAAACATTTTTAGCACCACTATTTCCATTTGCATTAGCAGTTCCGCCACCAGCACCTGCTGCGCCATTGTTTTTAGCACCTCCTTTTTGTCCTTTTTGTAAAACAATTTCTTGATTTCCACCATAAGTTTTAGAAGGAGCAGCAAGATAAGTTTCTGTATCAAATGTTGCATCTGCTTTTACATCGACAACTTTTGAATCTTTTTTCAAAAATCTTTGTTGTTCTAATATTGACTCATTAACTCTATTTGTCCTCCATTTTGCAAATTCGGTTGCTTGAATCCAATTCACACCAACCACGGGGTATTCTGCATAGGCAGGATGTCTTAAATAGTTGTTTGTCATTGTTTCATTATAACCTAATCTATTTCTCCAAACTAGTGTATCTGGTGAAGCACCTTCATAGATGTTTTTATAATTTTCTTCTTCAGGTGGAAAAACTCTTTTTAACCAATCAAGATATTCCATATACATCAAGTTGGTTACTTCAGTTTCATCCATATAAAAAGACTGAACATGTTGTTGATTTGGAGTATTGTTCCAATCATGCATTGGATCGTCTTGAACTTTACCCATTGTAAAAGTTCCACCTTCCACTAATACTAAACCTGGACCAGTTGCTTGCTTTTTAAACTTAGAAGCATACTGAAATCCACCTTTTTTGTCGTTAATCTTCCATCCTGTTGCTCTTGATCCACCATTAGAATTGGATTTTTTGCTACAACTTGATACACTAGCCATTAATGCTAGTACAAGTAACAATCTGATTGCCATAAATTTGTTTACTTTCATACTCTTAGTAGGTAATAAATTTTCGATGCGCAATATAAGAATTAACCTTGAAATTGCAACATCTTTTTTTAATAATAGTAAAAATTATTTTCTTGAACTATTTATAAACGTTAACTAGTGTTTATTATTGTATGTTAAATAATATTTTTTATTTTTACAATCAGTTAACAACAAGTTTGCGCAAGCAAACACCTATAAATAAAAAGGCGATACCATATATGACCGCTAACAAATCAAATTTTACATATATGAAAAAGATTTATTTTTATATATTTCTATTTTGTGGTGTAATGGTTTTTGCACAGCAGCGTAAAAATATAACTATCGATTGGATTGATAAAGCTAATTATTCTTTTGGAGAATATAAAGTGAATGTCCCTATTTTTAAAACTGATAGTTATAATTTTGATTTTGCCAAAAAAGAAATCTTTTTCACATGCAAAGTGAACGTTAGTGATTTAGTAGATGAAAATTCTTTAGTACTATCTGACATTGTTTATGAATCGATTATCGAGAGTCAACTGGGTGATATTAATCGTGAAAACATCAAAAATTCTATTTCAGCATCATTGAAAAATGTTATTGTTAGAGATAAAAAATATTTTGTTTTACAGTTTTATCCAATCATTAAAGATGCTGTTGGTTATAAAAAGGTAAAATCACTTACTTATTCCTATAATAGCTCTTCTGTTTCAAATAAGATTATTTCTTATCAAAACCAATTTAGTATTTCAAATTCAGTTTTATCCACTGGAAAATGGAATCGTTTTTATGTGGAGAAATCGGGAGTTTATAAATTGACTAAGTCTTTTCTTTCTAGTTTAGGATTTGACATGAATGCTGTAAATCCTGCTAAAATTAAGATTTATGGTAACGGTGGAAGAATGCTTCCTTTGTCAAATGCAGAATATTACCCCGATGATTTGGAGGAAAATGCGATTCAAGTCATTGGTGAGCAAGATGGTTCTTTTGATGGTGATGATTATGTTTTGTTTTATGCAGAAGGTGTTGATAATTGGAGTCAGGAAAATGAAACGCATTTGAATTTGTATTCTGACAGGTCCTATTATTATGTAAATGTAAGTGGAGCTGATGGAAAAAGAATAAGTTTAATGACACAACCTACGGCAGCATCCACTCTAAATTTAACCGCATTTGATGATTATCAATTTCATGAGGTTGATTTGACTAATATTGGCAGGTTAGGGAGGGTGTGGTTTGGAGAAAACTTTAGTATAAATGACGAGCAAATATTTGATTTTAACTTTCCAAATAGTGTAACAAGTTCTCCTGCCAAGGTGGCGGTTCATGCTGGTGGAAATTCTTTTGTTGACACCTCGTTTTCAATAACTGCTAATGGTGTAAATATTGGAACAATAAATTTACCAGAGGTTGATTTAAATTCTGGTATAGAGGCCTCACACGGATCTTTGGTTTCTAATGTTCCTGGGGCAACAAATTTTAATGTTAAACTAACTTATAATAATAATGGAGTTCCAACATCTAGAGGTTATTTAGATTACATAAGTATAGCTTGTAAAAGTAATTTAACAGGTTTTGGAAAACAATTTAGGTTTACATACAATGATGCAGCACTACAAACAGGCATTGTACAATATCAGTTTTCAAATGCAACTGGTATTTCACAAATATGGGATATTACCGATATTTATAATGTTACTACTGTTAAAAATCCAAATCAAAGTAGCTTTTCTTTCAAAACTAATTTAGGAACCCAAAAAAAATATATTGCTGTAGACGAGTCTGATGTTTATACTCCGCTTAAAGAAAGCAATACATCGGTTTCTAATCAAGATTTAAAAGGAACAATATTCAACAACGCTCTAGGAAATTTTGAAGACATAGATTATCTTATTATTACGCCTACATCAATAAATGCACAAGCAGAAAAATTGGCTAACTTTCATAGAAGTTATTCCAATTTAAATGTAAAAGTAGTCAATCTAGACAATATTTATCAAGAGTTTGGAGGGGGTAAACAAGATATTGGGGCTATTAGAAATTTTGTAAAATATGTATATCATAATGCCTCTTCACCAAGTCAAAGAGTTAAGTATTTGAATTTATTTGGTGATGCCTCATTCGATTTTAAAGACAGAATACCAAATAATACCAACGTGGTGCCAATTTATCATGCTACAAACAGTTATTATTCTGGAGAGTTATCTTTTGCTTCTGATGATTTCTTTGCTCTAATGGATGGAAATGAAGGTGATCCGTTTTATACTTTTGGTGCCGATATAGCAGTTGGAAGAATGTTAGTTTCGTCAGTTCAACAAGCAGAAGAAATGGTAAATAAAGTTTTGGAGTATCATGATATAAAATCGTATGGTAGTTGGAGAAATAACTATGTAGCAATTTCTGATGATTCTGACAAAGATCCCGATGCTTCATTGCAAATAAAACAAAATAACTTAACCGATGTTATTCATGCTCAAAAGCAATTTATAAATTTCAAAAAAATTCTATTGGATTCTTATTTACAGCAAACTTCAGCCGGAGGAGAGCGATATCCGCAAGCTAATGAAGATATTACCAATGCTTTTGAAAAAGGCGCATTAGTTTTTAACTATCTTGGACATGGAGGTGAAGATGGCTTAACCGGAGAAAGAATATGGGATAAATTTGATGGTTACGATTTTAATAATCGTTTCAGATATCCTTTGTTTATTACAATTACCTGTGAATTTTCAAGGTTTGACAATCCTTATAGACCAACAGCTGGTGAATATACTTATTGGAACCCAAAAGGTGGTGCTATTTCTATGATTACCACAATTAGGTCAATAGGGCAATACAGTGCAGAGCTATTTAATGATATTTTGGCTGAGAAATTATTTTCTTATGGTTCAAATCAATATGTTTCAATTGCAGAAGCACTTCGACTTGCCAAAGCTTCAAGTAATAACAATTCTTCAACAAGAGTTGTTGCTTATTTAGGTGACCCTGCATTAATGCTGTCTATCCCAAAGCCAAAAGTTGTTTTGACTAAAGTAAATGACGTTTCAATAACACAGCCTGTCGATGATTTAAAAGCCTTGAGTTATGTAAAATTATCAGGCGAGGTTCAAGATGATAATGGGAATTTACTGTCTTCTTATAATGGGGAGTTAGCGGTAAATGTTTTTGATAAAAATTATAATAAGTCAACTTTTAACAATGACGGATATAGTCCTGTAATGAGTTTTATTAACCTTGGTGAAACTATTTTTAGAGGAAATGCATCTGTAAATAATGGTAAATTTGAGTTTGGATTTGTTGTTCCAAGAGATATTAAAATTCCATTAGGAAATGGTAGAGTTAGTTTTTATACGAAAAGAGATCAAGTGCTTTTAGATAAAACGGGTTATAATATAGATATAAAAGTTGGTGGGATAAATGCTAATGCAGTTGCCGATAATACGCCTCCAAGAGTGCGCTTGTTTATGAATGATGAAAGCTTTGTGAATGGAGGAATAACAAATGAGTCGCCTTTCTTTTTAGCTTTTGTTGAAGACGAACACGGAATCAATACTGCAAGTGGAATTGGACATGATATTGTAGCGATTTTAGATGGTGATGAAACCAAACCATATATCTTAAATGATTATTATGAAACGGAACTCAACGATTATACCAAAGGTAAAATTAGATTTCCTTTTAGAAATTTATCAAAAGGATTGCATACAATAGTTTTTAAAGCTTGGGACGTTTATAATAATTTTATTTCAGCTGAAATACAGTTTGTAGTAGCTGACAGTGGTGATATCACTTTGACTAATGTATTAAACTATCCAAATCCATTTGTGAGTTATACTCAGTTTTGGTTCAATCATAACAAACCCTTTGAACCCTTAGAAGTACAAGTCCAAATCATGACCATAACAGGAAAAATTGTAAAAACTATCAATCAAACAGTAACCACAGATGGGTTTTTATCTAGAGAAATTTCGTGGGACGGAAAGGATGATTTTGGAGATAAAATTGGAAAAGGAGTTTATATTTATAAATTGACTGTTCGTTCAACGGTATCAAACAATAAGTCAGAAAAAATAGAAAAACTTGTTATACTTTAAGAAAATGCTATATTTGTTAAATAATAATAATATGATAAAAATGAAATCGGAAATTAAACAGAACGTAAAAAGTAATTTTAAAAGATTGATTAATAATTTACTACTAATTGTAGTATTTGTTTTTTCAACTCAAAACATAAAGGCACAAGACAGAGTAATAACTACTGGTGTGCCATTTTTATTAGTCGCTGCAGATGCAAGAGCGGCTGGTATGGCAGATCAGGGTGTTGCTACTTCTGCAGATGCTTATTCTCAACAATGGAATCCAGCAAAATATGCTTTTGCACTAGATAAACAAGGTTTTGCAGTAAGTTATACACCTTATTTGCAGGCATTGGTTAATGATATTTCACTTGGTCAAGTTAATTATTATAACAGAATTAACGAAAGAAGTGCCTTTGCTGGTAGTTTGAGATTTTTTAGCTTAGGTGAAATCGAATTAAGACAAACCTTTGATGACCCAGTAATACCTGTTAAGCCTAATGAATTAGCATTAGAGGGTTCCTATTCATTAAAACTAACCGATCATTTTAGTATGGCGGTTGGGGGTAAGTATATTCGTTCTAATTTAAAAATACAAGACATAGGTAACGATGCAACTCCTGGAAGTTCATTTGCAGTTGATGTAGCTGGTTTTTATCAATCGGAAGAAATTGCTTTCAACGAATTTAATGCAAGATATCGTTTAGGTTTCAATTTTCAAAACATGGGACCAAAAATTAGTTATGACAATGACAAAAATGATATTTCATCTAATTTTTTACCAGCCAACATGCGTTTAGGAGGTAGTTTTGATTTTATTTTAGACGAATATAATAAAGTTTCATTAAGTGTAGAATTAGCAAAATTGTTAGTTCCAACGCCTCAAGTTAGTAGTACTAATAATACTATTGATTACAATGGTGACGGTGTAGTAGATAGTGTTGATGTTTCAGAAGCTTACATTGATTATAAAAAAATAAACTGGGTTTCTGGTATTTTCAAATCTTTTGGTGATGCACCTGGAGGTTTTTCTGAAGAGCTAAAAGAATTTACCTATTCAGCAGGTGCAGAATACTCTTATCAAGATTCATTTGCATTGCGATTGGGTTATTTTAATGAAAGCCCACTCAAAGGAGCAAGAAAATTCTTTTCACTTGGTGCAGGATTCAAATACAATGTAGTTAAAGTTGATGTTTCCTACTTGTTTTCGGCTTCAAAAGTTAAAAACCCATTAGAAAACACACTTCGTTTCTCACTTACATTCAATTTTGGTGATAAATATGATGATTACTAGAATTTAATAAAATTAATAACAATCCAAACTTCTTAATTGATGTTTGGATTTTTTTTCCTCAATAACGAATGAAAGAAATAAATATTTCAACCACAATTATAGTTTTCAATGCAATCAACGAATTGCCAAGCAAAATTCAATCATTAATGAATCTAGCCATTGAAACACGAAAAAATGCTTATGCTCCTTATTCTAAATTTAGAGTTGGAGCAGCAATATTATTAGATAATGGTAAAGTAGTTTTAGGTTCTAATCAAGAAAATGCAGCATATCCATCAGGTTTATGCGCCGAAAGAGTAGCAATTTTTCAAGCTGGAGCAATTTATCCAAATGCTAAAATTGTAAAATTAGTAATCACTGCTGCTTCCGACACTAATCCAACATTATCCCCAATACCGCCATGTGGTGCCTGCCGACAATCCATTGCTGAGTACGAATTTAAACAAGATTCACCTATTGAAATCTATTTTATGGGAGAATCGGGTGAAGTATATCAGTCAAATTCCATAAATAATTTATTGCCACTTTCATTTAACAATACATCTTTGTAAGCTATAACGATATAGTTGCTTTTTAAAAATAAACAGTTATTAAAAATTGCTATTTTAATTCTGAATTATTTTTACTTCTACTATCAATATCTTACTTTTGCAATTCGCAAATTTGATAATTCGCAAATTGTGATACGATTACAATACATTTAATCAACGTAATTCATTAAAAAATGAAACCAATTACAAAAGAAACTTACCTTCAATGGTATGAAGAAATGCAGTTTTGGAGAAAATTTGAAGACAAATTAGCCGCTGTATACATTCAACAAAAAGTTAGAGGATTTTTACATTTATATAATGGTCAAGAAGCAGTTCTAGCTGGAGCAATTCATGCAATGGACTTATCTAAAGACAAAATGATTACTGCCTATCGTAATCACGTTCAACCAATTGCAATGGGTGTTGATCCTAAAAAAGTAATGGCAGAACTTTACGGCAAAGTAACAGGAACATCAAAAGGAATGGGTGGCTCTATGCACATTTTCTCAAAAGAACACGGTTTTTATGGTGGTCACGGTATTGTAGGCGCTCAAATTCCAGTGGGTGCCGGAATGGCTTTTGCTGATAAATATTTTGAAACAGGCGGAGTTACTTTAACCTATTTTGGTGATGGTGCTGCTCGTCAAGGTTCTCTTCACGAAGCTTTCAATATGGCTATGTTATGGAAACTTCCTGTAATATTTATTTGCGAAAACAATGGTTACGCCATGGGAACTTCTGTAGAAAGAACTGCCAATCATACCGATATTTGGAAACTAGGTTTAGGATATGAAATGCCCTGCGGACCAGTTGATGGAATGAATCCGGTGAAAGTTGCTGAAGCAATGCAAGAAGCAATAGATAGAGCTCGTCGTGGTGACGGACCTACATTTTTAGAAATGAAAACATACCGTTATAGAGGTCACTCGATGTCAGATGCTCAATTATACAGAACTAAAGAAGAGGTGGAAGAATATAAAAAAATTGACCCAATCAATCAAGTTCTTGATATTATAAAGGAGAAAAAATACGCAACCGATTCAGAGATTGAAGCAATAGATCAGCGAGTAAAAGACTTAGTTGATGAATGTGAAAAATTTGCAGAGGCATCTCCTTTTCCAGAAGTATCTCAATTATATGACGTGGTTTACGAACAAGAAAATTATCCTTTCATCCCTCATAGATTATAATTATGGCAACAATAATAACAATGCCTCGTTTAAGCGACACTATGACAGATGGAACTGTTGCAAATTGGCTTAAAAAAGTAGGTGATACAATAAAAGAAGGTGATATTTTAGCCGAAATCGAAACGGATAAAGCTACTATGGAATTCGAATCATTCAATGCTGGCGTTTTATTACACATCGGAATTGAAGCCGGTCAATCAGCGCCAGTAGATTCATTATTAGCCATCATTGGAAAAGAAGGTGAAGATATTAGTTCTTTAATTTCAAATACTCCAAATTCAAAATTGCAAGAAGAAAAAATTGAAGAAAAAGAGGAACAACTACCAACTTCCAACTTTCAACTTCCATCTAATGTAAAAGTCATTACAATGCCACGTTTAAGTGACACTATGACAACTGGAACTGTTGCTACTTGGTTGAAAAAAGTTGGTGATGAAGTTAAAGAAGGAGACATTCTTGCCGAAATCGAAACCGATAAAGCAACAATGGAATTTGAATCTTTTAATTCTGGAACTTTATTGTTTATCGGAATCAACGAAGGAGAATCTGCTCCAGTTGATAGCGTTTTAGCAATCATCGGACCTGCAGGAACTGATATTACTGGAATAGCTGAAAATTACAAAGTAAACTCAATAGTTGAAACTTCAAATAAAAAAGAAGAAAATGTGGTTTCTCAACCTGAAACAACTTCCAACACCCAACTTCCAGCTTCCAACTCAAACGAAAGAGTTTTTGCCTCTCCACTAGCAAAACAAATAGCCAAAGATAAAGGAATCAATCTTTCTCAAGTAAAAGGTTCTGGTGAAAACGGAAGAATCGTTAAAAGTGATGTAGATAACTTTACAGTTTCGGCTCCAGTTGCTGCAGCGCAAACAACTTCTCAACCAGAAGTTTCTGAAGCAACTCCAGTTAAACCATTCGTTCCAGCAGGAGAAAGCTATTCAGAAAAAATTCCGAATTCTACCATGCGTAAAGTTATCGCAAAACGTCTTTCAGAATCGATTTTCACAGCACCACATTTTTACTTAACCATTGAAGTAGCAATGGACGAAGCTATGAAATCTCGTGCAACAATAAATACTGTTCCAGATACCAAAGTTTCATTCAATGATATGGTTATCAAAGCTTGTGCTATGGCATTGAAAAAACATCCAAAAGTAAATTCACAATGGGCGGACGATGCCATAACGATTCATCACCATGTAAATATTGGTGTTGCCGTTGCCGTTGAAGATGGTTTGGTGGTACCGGTTTTAAAATTTGCCGATCAAATGAGTTTATCTCAAATCGGTACATCTGTAAAAGATGTTGCCGCAAGAGCTAAAAACAAAAAACTACAACCTGCAGAAATGGAAGGAAGTACTTTTACCGTTTCCAATTTAGGAATGTTTGGTATTACTGAATTTACATCAATTATCAATCAGCCCAATTCAGCCATACTTTCTGTAGGAGCAATTGTTGAAAAGCCTGTCGTAAGAAACGGACAAATTGTAGTAGGAAACACTATGAAAGTAACCCTAGCGTGCGATCACAGAACCGTAGATGGTGCAACAGGAGCACAGTTTTTACAAACATTAAGAACTTACCTAGAAAATCCAGTTACAATGTTAGCATAATAACAAAAAAGCATATACAATTAACCTGTTCATCGATGAGCAGGTTTTTTTTATTTAGAGCGAAAGGTTCGGGCATTTTTGGTTTCCCTTTTCCTGCTTTACGTTACAATCTTTTTTAAAACCTCAAAGGTTTCAAAAACCTTTGAGGTTTTAAAAAAGGATTTCCACTCCAATCAGGGCTACATAGTATTTGTATTGAATAAATATCAGATTAATAAATAATTTCAGTGAAATTATTTACAATCCGTTTAATCCGATAAAAAAAATCATTTCCTATTTTTTTCCTCAATCCATTTACTCATGTATTTTGTACTTGAAAGTAAATGATGTTGCAAAATGGAACCAATAAAATTTTTATTTCTATGTTGCGTCAAATTATCTAAAAGCGAATTAATTTTAGTGATAAATTCTTTTTCAAAAAGTGTTTTTTTAAAGCGTTTTTCAACTATATCAAACCCATTTTTTTGACATTGTTGCCACAACTCTTTATCTTCATAAAGTTGAACAGCTGCTTCAACAAAAAATTTCGGATTGTCTTTTACAAAACCATTCCAATCTAAATTTCCAGCCATAGCCTCTGCGCCAATTGATGAAGTTACACTTGGGGTGCCACATTGCATAGCTTCGAGTAACTTTCCTTTTATTCCTGCACCAAAACGAATCGGTGCCAAAACTACTTTAGCGTTTTTAACAACTTCAATTGCAGCTTCAGCTCTTCCCATTATATAAAATTGTTGCTTTGGCTTGTGTAATGCTAATACTTTCTGTGAAGAATAAGCGCCATAGATTAACATTTTAGCATCAGGCAATCTGTTGTGTAATAAAGGCCAAATGGTTTCCGACAAATACTTTACACAATCCCAATTGGGTTCGTGAAGAAAATTTCCAATAAAAACAAAATCCTTTCTAACTTCATAAATTGGAATATCAGGTATTTTTTTAGCAAAAATAGGCAAATAGTAAAGCAATTCCTTTGATACATTAAACTGCTTTTGAAGTAATTCTATTTCAAATTCTGAAACCATTAGCGATAAATCACAGCGTAAAATACTGGCAATTTCTCTTTTAGCAACATCCGAAAATAAATCATCTTCTATAAATTCTCGATTTTCTTTCACCGCAAGCTGTCTTGCTTGTCGCATGGAGTGCAAATCTTCTGTATTTAATATTTTTATTGCATTTGGACAATGTTCGGTAATACGCCATCCAAACTGCTCTTCCACCATAAATCGATCAAATATTACAATATTTGGGTTTAATTCCTTTATGAAATAATCAAACGAAGAAGAGTTCAATTCAATAGTTTTAGAAGTGATTCCCAAAATAGATAAATCTTCAGAAAATTCTAAATTTTGAGAAGTAGTAGCAAAAGTTATGGCATAGTCATTCGTTTGAAACAAATCAATTAATTGCATCATTCTGCTTCCTGCTGCCGAAGATTTTGGTTCGGGCCAAACAAAGCCAATGATTAATAAAGTTTTAGATTTTAGCATAATTTCAAATACATTTACAAAGAAAAGATTTAATTTTACAACAAATTAAAAATACACAAAAATGTTAGGTCTAAAATTAAAAACCGACCCAAGATGGGTAACCATAGTTGAATCAAACATTGAAGAAATTCTAACAGATCACGCTTGGTGCGAGCAAAAGGCTGCAACCAACATTATAACAATTATAACTTATAATTCAGAGCATGAAGAATTGGTAACCGATTTGTTAGAAATAGCCAAAGAAGAAATAGAACATTTTCAAATGGTTCACAACATCATTAAAGAGCGAGGATTAACACTGGGTAGAGAAAGAAAAGACCACTACGTAAACGAACTTTTCAAGTTCATGAAAAAAGATGGAAGTAGAAATGATTCTTTTATAGATCGATTATTGTTTTCTGCAATGATTGAAGCAAGAAGTTGTGAACGATTTAAAGTATTATCACAAAATATTGAAGATAAAAAACTAGCCGAATTCTACAGACAATTAATGATTAGTGAAGCAGGACATTATACAACCTTTTTAAAGTTTGCCAGAAAATATTCAGAAAAAGTTGATGTTGACAAGCGTTGGGCAGAATGGTTAGAGTTTGAAGGAGAATTAATCACTAACTATGGAAAGTCTGAAACTGTTCATGGATAAAATAGAAACGCTTCAAGAAATTGGAGCGTTTTTTAAATAAAAAAAACTCCAACATTGTTGTTGAAGTTTTTTGTGGGCGATGAGGGGTTCGCATCTATACCTTTATTGTTTTAAACTCCAAATAGTTATGTTTTTTATTTTTTAGGGTATGCCTAATAGTATGCCTATTTTGTTTCTAAAGCTGAAATAATTTGAGCAATTTTAATTTTTAATAATGGTATATTTTCTACTGCTGTATCCCAAATTGTTTCTAACCTCATACTGAAATACTCGTGAGATACAAAATTCCTCATGCCACGTATTTTATGCCATTCAATAATTGGGTATTTATGTTTTGTTTCATCAGAAATATGATTAGAAGCCTCTCCTATAATTTCAAAATTCCTTAACATTGCATCTTGCTCAATCCATTTACTTTTAAAATTTTGAACAGTTTTACAGGAATTTACTAAAAACTCAATTCTTTCTATACAATCTATAATATGCCCTAGTCTGACTAAATCACTTTCTGTATTATGCTTCATATACTATTCGTGCTTCATTTAAAATTCGTGCTTCTAATCTAGGGTGAATAGCTGTAAATTCAACTAAATCTACTTCTTTGTGGAGCTTATCTTGTAATTCTATTTGCAAACCAGCCAAATCAAATAGACTGTATTTTGAGTCAAAAGAATACAAAATATCTATATCACTTTCTTCTGTGTTTTCACCACGTGAATATGAACCAAAAATTCCAATTTTACTTGGTTTAAATGGTTTTAAAGTGTTGATAATGATATTAATTTGTTGTTGTGAAATCATAATGCAAATATATTAAATTAATTCTACTATCATAATAAAGAGCTAATAATAGCACTTGAATAGTTTGGATTACTTGAATTCAAGTCATATATGCAACTTTTTCCTGATTTGTTAATTTATGTAAATATGCTAGTTGAATCTAGCAATTAAAAATAAGGTACACCTAAATTGTATTTGTGAAGTAAAGTTTAAAAAGTATCTGTAAACCCCATTAAAAACAAGACATAAAAAAAACTCCACCATTTCTGTTGAAGTTTTGTGTGGGCGATGAGGGGTTCGAACCCCCGACCCCCTCGGTGTAAACGAGGTGCTCTGAACCAGCTGAGCTAATCGCCCGATTAGTGCTTGAATGCGAGTGCAAATATAGTACTCTTTTTTATATTTGCAAACAAAAATAAAAAAAAATTACAAAACTTCTGCTACCACAAAGGTACTTCCACCAATGTATATAAAGTCTTTTTCTGTAGATGATTTCAAAGCTTCTTGATAAGCGTTTGATACAGAATTATATACTTTTCCATTTAAATTGAATTTGAACGCTTTTTTTTCTAAAATTTCGGCATCTAAACCTCGAGGAATATTTGGTTTGCAAAAATAATATTTAGCATTTTTAGGAAATAAAGGCAAAATTTCGTTCAAATCTTTGTCATTAACTACACCTAAAACAATATGTAATTGCTCAAATTTTTCATTTTGAATTTGATGTAGAACTATTTTTAGACCATGCGAATTATGCGCTGTATCACAAATTACTTTCGGAGTTTCTCTTAATTGCTGCCATCTTCCTTGCAATCCGGTGTTTTTTATTACTTTTTGTAATCCTTTTTTAATGTCTTCTTCGGATACTTTAAATTTATTTTGACTTTGTAAAACTTTAATGGTTTGAAGAACGGTTTTTTTGTTATAAATTTGATAGTCACCTAATAATTCTGATGGATAAGTTTCTTCAATTAAATCGGATGCAAAGAATATTTCAGAATTAGTTTCTTTGGCTTTATTTATAAAAACATTTTTTGTTTCAGCGGTGTATTCTCCAATGACAATTGGGGTATCATTTTTAATTATTCCAGCTTTTTCAGATGCAATTGCTTCTAATGTATTTCCTAGAAACTGTGTGTGATCAAATCCAATGTTTGTGATTACCGAAATTAAAGGTTTTATGATGTTGGTAGAATCTAATCTTCCGCCCATACCCACTTCAATAATATTGATGTCGGTTTTTTCTTTTTTGAAATATTCAAAAGCTAGTCCAACGGTCATTTCGAAGAAACTTAATTGGTTTTCTTCAAAGAAAGATTTGTTTTTTGATATAAATTCACATACAAATTTTTCTGAAATTTCTTTACCGTTTATCTTAATTCGTTCTCTATAATCCTTTAAATGGGGTGATGTATAAAGCCCAACTTTAAAACCAGCTTCTTGTAAAACCGAAGCGAGTAGGTGAGAAGTAGAACCTTTTCCATTGGTTCCTGCAACATGAATACATTTTAAATCTCGTTCAGGATGATCAAGATGCTTAGCAAGTAAGAGTGTGTTTGTTAAATCTTTTTTATATGCCGATGCACCTTGTGTTTGATACATAGGCAGTTGGCTAAACATCCAATTTATAGTTTCTTGATAGTTCATTTCTTTTTAATAAAATAATCATAAAACAAAATATTTTCTCAATTTTGTAGTTTACTATTGTATTAGAATTTATCTTTAGTGCAAATTTGAGATTATTTTTAACAACTAAATCAAAAATCTAATTTATATGATTAATTTTTTTCTTCAAGTCCAAAATGATACTAAATCAAAAATCTAATTTATATGATTAATTTTTTTCTTCAAGTCCAAAATGATACCATCGCTCAAGCTACAGGAGCAGTAATTGAAGGCACCGTAAAGACTACTGAAATTTCTGTTTTGGGATTTATATTAAAAGGAGGTTTTTTTCTTATTCCAATTGCTCTTTTGCTGTTTTATACTTTCTACATAATTATCGAACGTTATTTATATATCCATAAACGCGCCGTGATTGATCCGAATTTGATTAGAGATATTCGCGATAATTTGAATGCAGGAAATATTGATATGGCAGTTTCGGTTGCCGATAGAAGTAATACAGCATCAGGTTATGTGCTTAGAGAAGGAATTTTAACTATCGGAAGACCAATTTCAGAAATTGAATCAAATATGGAGCGTGCTGCTAATATTGAAGTTGGCGAGATGGAAAAGAAACTTGGACAATTAGGACTTATAGCTGGTATTGCACCAACCTTTGGATTTATTGGAACTATTTCGGGAGTTATTAAAATTTTCTACAGTATTTCTCAAACAGAAGATATTAGTATCGGAAACATTTCAGGAGGTTTGTATGAAAAAATGATTAGTTCTGGAGCAGGATTAGTTGTGGGTATTATTGCTTATTCTGCTTATCACTTATATAATGGTAGAATTGATAGTTTTACACTAGCAATTCAAAAACAAGTATTAGATTTTGTTAACATAATTCAACGTCCAAATGGTAAAACGAAATAAACGATTTCACGCAGAAGTTGCTACATCATCTTTGAGCGACATTATGTTTTTCTTATTGTTGTTTTTCTTAATCATTTCTACTTTAGCAAATCCTAATGTGATAAAAATGACTTTGCCAAAATCAAAAACTAGTGAAAAAACTAATAAACAATTAATAAGCCTCTCCGTAACCGAAGACAAACGCTTTTACCTCGATAAGCAAGAAGTAGCTTTCGACCAACTTGAAGCTTCATTATTAGCTCAAATGGGCGATGCTAAAGACCAAACAGTTGTGGTTAGAATTCCATTCAATCTTCAAGTGCAAGATTTAGTTGATGTATTACAAATTGGTGTAAAGAACAAATTGAAGTTTGTTATAGCAACTAATAATTCTAAGTAATGTTATATTGAGCGCAGTCGAAATAAGGAGCGAATGGTTCGGTATTTATCAGTAATCCATTTTCCTGCTTTTCATTACAATAAAAAATGCTTCCAAACGATGGAAGCATTTTTTATTTTCTCTACAATCAGGGCTAGATTGTTATTGTATTGAATATTTATTAATCTTTCAAACTGAAATTATATTTTATAGTTCCAACTTGCTTTTCAGTTCCGTCAGGACTTGCGCTCCATTTCGTATTCATTGCAGCTATTCTAGCTTGACTTGCTAAACAACTTGCGGCATTAGTTGTTCCTCTTGCTCCTGGTTTGGCTTCAACTACATTTCCATTTTTGTCAACAGTAATTTGCACAACAACAATTCCTTCTTCATTACAATTATATGCAGGTTGAGGTTTGCTTAATGCTTTTCTACCATTTAAAGCATATCCAGAACCGTTACCTAAGCCATTTCCACTTCCGTTTCCGCCACCACTTCCAGAACCGCTTCCTGCTCCAGTTCCTGTGCCATTGCCAGTTCCGTTTCCGCCACCAGTTCCTCCGCCAGAACCACCAGTTCCAGAATAGCCAGTTGAGTTTATATCGCCATTAGCACGACCTTGATTACCTGATGTTCCGCTGTTGCCATCACCACCTTTTTTATTTCCTTTTAAGATATTGGCTAAGGCATCGTCAACTTTTTTAACAGGTTTTTTTACTTCTACAGGTTTCGTAATTTCAGGCTTTACAATGGGTTTTGGATTTTTTACAGGTTTAGTTTTCGGGATTACAGCATCTGTTTTATCAGCATCAGAATCTTCAGAAATGATGTCTTCTTGAGGCGTTGGTTGTGCTTCATTGTTTTTTGAAACTTCCTTAACGTCTAATTCTTTACTCTGATAATCTGCACCAGAACCAAAGTCGGTGTCGCCAAAGTTAACAGTAACTCCGCCACCGCCACCGCCTCCAGCCATTGCTAATAGTTCGGCATCTGATGGAGGCCAAAAGCGTATAAAAAACATAATAACCAACAAAACAGCATAGATAAGTGTTGCAATAGCAAGCGATTTTCTTTTATCTGATGGAGATGAATCTAAACTCATGATGATTGTTTTATTAGTTTTAACGTTGAAAGATACTAAAAATTGTTATTCTTCAGGTAAAGGAGTTGCATTTGATAAACTTTTTTTAAGCCAAATAAATCCAATTATACCTGAAATTAATGATCCAATTAATATCATAAACTTTGAATTTGAAATTATTTGATGGTCTTCAAATGCTAAAAGCGTAACAAAAATGGACATAGTAAAACCAATTCCACCAAGAAATCCAACGCCAATAATTTTTTTCCAATTCAAGTCTTGGGGTAAATGGGTAAATTTTAGTTTTACAGATAAATAGGTGAATAGAAAAATTCCAATAGGTTTTCCTAGAACTAATCCAAAAATGATGCCTAAGGAATACAATTCTGAAAAATTGTGAATCCAATCCTTGCTAATCACAATTGCTGTGTTACACAAGGCAAATATCGGAATGATGATAAAAGCAACCGGATGATGTAACCAATGTTGTAATTGCGACGAAATTGTTTTAGAGCTTCCATTTCCAAAAGGTAAAGCAAAGGCTAATAAAACTCCTGTAATGGTAGCGTGAACTCCAGAATTCAACATAAAATACCACATAAAAATTCCTCCAACAAGATATAAAATCAAGTTAGTTACTTTCAATCGATTCATTATTAAAAGTCCTCCAAAAATAGAAAGTGAAATAATTAAATTGGTAAAGTAAATTGTTTTGGTATAAAAAAGTGCTATTAAAATTATGGCGCCCAAATCGTCAATAACGGCAAGAGCAGTCAGAAAAACTTTTAAAGAAACTGGAACTCTGTTTCCTAATAAAGATAAAATTCCAATGGCAAAAGCAATATCTGTAGCCATCGGAATACCAATTCCATGAACTGTAGGTGTTCCAATATTGAAGGCATAGTAAATTAATGCTGGAATCAACATGCCGCCTAAAGCTCCTGAAATAGGTAAAATAGCGTCTTTTATTTTGGATAATTCACCTTTATAAACTTCTCGTTCTAATTCTAATCCGATTAATAAAAAGAAAATGGTCATCAATCCATCATTTATCCAATGTTCGGCACTATGACTGCCAATTTGGTAATGCCACATAGCAATATAGTCTTCAGAAAATGATGAATTTGCTATGACCAAAGAAATAACTGTACAAATTAATAAAATCAATCCGCCAGCTTTTTCGCTTTCAAAAAAAGATTGGAACAATCCTTTAGTTTTCATTTATACTAATTGTTTTAGTGCAATTTCAAATGCTGTTGCGCTAATGTTTACTTTTGAATTATTTAAATCATGTGTTTTTTCTATGGCTTTTTTGATAGTTTCAGAAATATCATAAAAAACGGCTTCGTCGGTCATTTGAACTTTTTTCTCCATAAAATAAGCAAAAACTCTCGCCATTCCACAATTCGAAATAAAGTCAGGAATCAAACTCACTTTGCTATCGGTTTCTTCCATAATTGGTCCGAAGAAAATTGCTGCATCGGCAAACGGAACATTTGCACCACAAGAAATAACTTCTAAACCTGAGTTAATAAGATTATCCAATTGCTCTTTTGTTACCAATCTTGAAGCAGCACATGGAGCAAAAATAGCAGCGCCAATGGTCCATATTTTTTGGTTGATTTCTTCAAATGGAATCATATTTTGGGCAACCAATTTGTTTCCATCTTTACTCAAGAATAAACGTCTGATTTCTTCAAATGAGAATCCGTTTTCGTTTATGATTCCGCCATCTCTGTCTATAATTCCGATAACTTTTACGCCCATTTCAGCTAAATAAAAAGCGGCAGCCGAACCTACATTTCCAAAGCCTTGAACTATGGCTTTTTTGTCTTTAAAATCACCACCATAAGTGTTGTAATAATGACGAACTGCCTCCGCAACACCATAGCCTGTAATCATATCGGCAACGGTGTATTTTCTCAAAACATCTGGTGAGAATTTTGGATTTTCAATTACTTTGATAACACCTTGACGCAATTGCCCTATTCTATTGATTTTGTCAGCCTCAGTTGGTTTAAAATGTCCGTTAAAAACACCTTCTTGCGGATGCCAAACGCCACACTCTTCTGTATAGGGAATTACTTCGTGAATTTCGTCAACATTCAAGTCGCCACCCGTTCCGTAATAACTTTTCAATAAAGGCGAAACTGCTTTGTACCAACGTTGTAAAACGCCTTTTTTGCGTGGGTCATTAGGGTCAAAATTAATTCCAGACTTTGCGCCTCCAATTGCCGGACCTGAAACAGAAAATTTCACTTCCATTGTTTTGGCTAACGACAAAACTTCGTTCATATCTAATCCTTTTCTCATTCGAGTTCCGCCACCAGCTGCACCACCACGAAGTGAGTTTATTACCGTCCAACCTTCGGCTTCGGTTTCGCTATCTTTCCAGTTGAATACTATTTCGGGTTGTTTGTTTTCAAATTTTTCGTCCAACCTTCGGCTTCGGTTTCGCTATCTTTCCAGTTGAATACTATTTCGGGTTGTTTGTTTTCAAATTTTTTAAGTAAATCTTTCATTTTATTTAATCTGAACTTGTTTCAGATGCTGCTTTTTGTTAGTTAATTTGTTTGTTTGTGATGCAAATATAGGGTTTATTAAATATTTGAAATTTGGTTTGATAAATTTTTTATCAAAGGAGTTATTTACAATTTGAATTATTATGTAATTGTTTTTTTGTAATTTTATAAATTAAAACTGAAGCTATTATGTATTTAAGTAAATTTTTAATATTCACTTTGTTGATTTGTTCACTTATGTTTTCACAAAATAAAAAGATTGAAAAACAAGCAAAGGATGTAGTTGAAGAAGGAAAAATATTATATCGTTCAGAGATGGCGTCTTGGTATGGAAGTGATGTTTTTATGGAAAAATTTCCTAGTAAAACTAAAGATATTGGTGGTTATATTTCTTATGTTGATAACAATGTTGCTAAATGTGTTTTCTTTTCAAAAGATAAGACTCCAAAAACTCTGGGAATAATAAGTTTTGATAGCACTTATAACATCAAAAAGGCAATAATTGATGAAACTGAAAGAAACTTATCTGCAATTGAAAGTGATTTGTATCAAATTAGAGCAAAAACACTAGAAAGAGTTAATTCTGGCACAGATACTATTTTTAAATTTTATAAAAAAAGTAATTACAATATAATTCCTCTTATTAAAAACAATCAAAAAAAAGTGTTTATTTTAACCGGAACTACAGAAAATGGGAAAGCCATAATTGGCAATGATTATTTATTAACATTTGATAAAAAAAATAATATTGTTAATATAGAACGTTTACACAATTCTCTTTTATACTTTAAAACTAATGATGATTCAGTTGGTGGTGCACACAATCATTTAAACGGAAAGGCAGAATTAATAACATCTACTGATATTTGTACTTTAATGTTGTATTCAAGATTTTCAAATTGGGAAACTCATTATGTAATTTCAAAAGATTATGTTTCTATTTGGGATTGTAAGAAAAGTGAACTTAAAGTTATGAAATATGAAGATTGGGCAAAAGAAAATAATTTAGAAAACAAAAATTAATAAATTACACCCGAACTATGGTCTACCTTTGCTCCAGTAACACTGCTCAAAACATTAATTTCATTTCGTAATTTCAATACTCCTAAAAGTGCAAAAATTAGAGCTTCTTTGAATTCTAATGTTTTGTTATCAGGAATTATGATTTTGATATTTGGTAAGTGAAATTGCATTCTTTCAATTAAAAAATCATTGTAAGCTCCGCCACCAGTAATTAAAATTTTTCCAGTTTTGTTTGGTAATGCTAATGATTAAAAAATCATTGTAAGCTCCGCCACCAGTAATTAAAATTTTTCCAGTTTTGTTTGGTAATGCTAATGAAGTTTGCAAAGCAATATGTTCAGTAAATGTGTGCATTTTATCTTCAATCGAAATCGAATATTTTTCAATTAATGGTAACACAATTTCTCTTACAAATTCAAATCCGAGCGATTTTGGAAACGATTTTTTGTAATAATCTAAAGCATTTAATTCATTCAATAAATCCAAATTTACTTTTCCTGAACGAGCAATTTTTCCTTTGTCGTCGTAATTTAATCCTAATTTATTGGCATAAAAATTTAGAACAGTATTAACAGGCGAAATGTCAAAAGCAATTCGTTTTGAATTTTTTTCAAAAGAAACAT
>JAIFLT010000110.1 GCA_020048955.1 Flavobacterium sp. | reverse complement strand
TTTTTTGTTTTTCAACTAATTTGGATAAAGTGACTTCAAGAGCAGATTTACTTTTTGCTAATGCGTCTTGATTCAAATCAAATAATTTTACAGCACAACCTGCAGTTGCGGCAACTTGCGCGATGCCACTACCCATTGTTCCTGAACCGATTATTGCTACAAGCCCCCTAACCCCCAAAGGGGGAATTGTCAAATTATCGTTTAAGTTATTAACACTCATTATTTTAATTTTAATTTTTGTACTATAGCAATTCCCCCTTTGGGGGTTAGGGGGCTAATTCCCATTAAATTCTGGTTTTCTTTTTTCAACAAAAGCGGTTACGCCTTCTTTGTAATCGTTAGACGAACTGGCTTCGATTTTTAAATTCTGGTTTTCTTTTTTCAACAAAAGCGGTTACGCCTTCTTTGTAATCGTTAGACGAACTGGCTTCGATTTGTAAATTTGATTCTAAAGCTAGTTGTTGCTCTAGATTATTTGTCATGGATTGATTTAATAGTCTTTTGGTTAAACCGATAGCTTTTGTTGGCATTTGGGCTATTGTTTCGGCTAATTTGGTTACTTCATCAATAAAATTTTCGGTTGCAATTACTTTGTAAACCATTCCTAATTTTTCTGCTTCATGGGCAGAAACTTTGTCACCCAACATCATTAATGCTGATGCTTTTTGAAATCCGATTAATCGAGGTAAGAAAAACGTTCCGGCACTATCAGGAACTAAACCAATTTTACTAAATGCTTGAATGAACGATGCGTTTTCTGAAGCCAGCACAATATCACAAGCTAAGGCAATATTGGCCCCTGCTCCTGCTGCAACTCCGTTTACTGCTCCAATAATTGGTTTTTCGATGTTTCGGATTTTTTGAATGATGGGGTTGTAATGTTCTTCCAAAATTTTTCTGAAACCAGGATTTAAATTGGGGTCGGTAACTTCTTTTAAATCTTGTCCGGCACAAAATGCTTTTCCGTTTCCGGTGATTACGATTGCACGAACATTAGTATCGTTTGCACAATTATCTAGAGTTTCTTGCATCGATAAAGCCATTTCACGATTGAAACTATTGAATACGTCTGGACGGTTCAGCGTTATAAATGCTATTTTATTTTCAATTTTTAGTTCTATTGAATTATTGCTCATACCTTATTTATTGAAGATTATAGAATAACGATTTTTGATTTTTAGAACTTTTAAACTTCATAAATGCTTCGCCAGTTCGAGCAAAGCTATCGGGTCAAAAATCAACATTCAGCAATCATTAATCTTATTATTTTAAACATTTAAAATAGTCGAATGGTTCTAAACAATCTTCGCATTGAAAAAATGCTTTGCATGCTGTGGAACCAAATTGACTGACTAATTTTGTATTGAATGAACCGCATTGCGGACATTTTACTATTTTTTTATTTCCCAAAAGGGCTTCTTTATCGGCTGATTCTGATAATGGTGAAGCAATTCCGTATTTTTCTAATGCTAATCTACCTTTTGGAGTAATCCAATCGGTTGTCCATGCTGGGGAGAGGATTAGTTCTACTTTAGCTTCGTAGCCTTTTTGTTTGAATGCTAATTTTATATCGTCTGCCATTACGTCCATTGCTGGGCAACCACTATATGTGGGTGTAATTTGAACCTCGACAATATTGTTTACTATTTTAGCAGAACGCACGACACCCATTTCCATGATTGACAAAACCGGAATTTCGGGATCAGAAACCGTTTCAAGTATTTCGAATAATTTGTGGTCGATATGTTCTGTTGTTACTGTCATATTTATAGAAGATTGCTTCGCCAGTTCGAGCATAGCTCTCGGGTAACGATTTTTGAAATTAGATTTATTTAAAAACTTCAAAATTCAATAATCAGCAATCGTTAATCTTTACCAATTCATATTTGGATAGGTGCGTTGCATGTATTGTAATTCGGTTAAAATATAACCCATGTGTTCGCTGTGAATGCCTTGTTTTCCTCCTTTTTGGAAGTATTCAATTGTTGGAATTTCTAACGTTGATTCTTCTAAAATTTCGTTTACTTTTTTAAAGTAAGTTCCTTTTAAAAGTGTTACATCTACTCCAATTCCTTCTATAACCATTGCTTTATCGGCATCGGTTTGATGAAAAAGTTCGTCGGTAAAAATCCATAAATCGTTGATTGCGGTTTGAATTTTGTTATGACTTTCTTCGGTTCCGTCACCCAATCTTCTAATCCAATCGGAAGAAAAACGGGTGTGATACGAAACTTCTTTGATGCTTTTTTTAGCTATGGCCGATAAGGTTTCGTCTTTGCTATTTTGCAATTCATCTAACACTAATAGATGATATACATCAAATAGAAACTGTCTTGTAATAGAATAAGCAAAATCTTGATTTGGTTGTTCTACTAGTAACACGTTTTTATATTCTCTTTCTTTTCTTAGAAATGCGATGGTATCTTCGGTAGCATCGCCTCCAATTAATTTAGCTGCATATTGATAATAACTACGCACTTGACCAAATAAATCTAGAGAAATATTTGTCATGGCAATATCGGTTTCTAAACTGGGTCCATGACCGCAAAGTTCGCCCAATCGTTGCCCTAAAATCAGAGAATTATCGGCTATTCCGAGGATGTATTGAATTAAATTATTGTTCATTTTTAAGGTGGTAGGGTTTAGGTTGTAGGCTTTAGGTAGTAGGTTTTAGGCTGTAGGTGGTAGGTGTTTTTAAATTTTCCTAAAACCTATTGCCTACCACCTAACACCTTTTTTACATGTGTTTTAATTCGTCTGGTAGTTCATAAAAAGTGGGATGACGGTAGGCTTTGTCTTTTGCTGGATCAAAAAGTTGGGCGCTATCGTTTGGATTTGAAGCTGTGATTTGTGCAGATGGAACCACCCATATACTCACGCCTTCCATTCTTCGTGTGTAAACATCGCGAGCGTTTTCTAATGCCATTGTAGCATCACTTGCGTGAAGACTTCCGCAGTGGCGGTGTTCTAATCCGTTTTTACTTCTTATAAATACTTCCCAAAGTGGCCAGTTTTTCATAACTTAAAAGGTTGTAGGTTGTAGGTTGTGGGTTGTAGGCCTAACACCCAACACCTACAACCTACCACCTTATTATACTGCTAAATTTAATTTCTTGTTTTCTTGTTTTTCGGCGTAAGCCATGGCTGCATCTCGAACCCATTTTCCGTTATCCCAAGCGTTTTTTCGAGCTGAGATTCGTTCTTTGTTGCAGGGTCCGTGTCCTTTTACTACTTGCCAAAATTCGTCCCAATCTAATTCGCCAAACTCGTAATGTTTAGTTTCTTCGTTGAATTTTAGTGTTGAATCTGGAATTGTAAGTCCGATCATGTGGGCTTGTGGAACGGTTTGATCTACAAATTGTTGACGCAATTCGTCGTTTGTTTTGCGTTTTAATTTCCATTTCATTGATTGTTCTGTGTGAACAGAAGCATCGTCTGTTGGGCCCAGCATCATTAATGCAGGAAACCACCAGCGGTTGAGGGCGTCTTGAGCCATTTCTTTTTGTTCTGGAGTTCCTTCGGAAAGTGTCATCATGATTTGAAAACCTTGTCGTTGATGGAAACTTTCTTCTTTGCAAACACGTACCATGGCACGAGCATAAGGCCCATAAGAAGTGGTTGTTAAAGGCACTTGGTTGATGATGGCTGCACCGTCAACTAGCCAACCTATTGCTCCCATATCTGCCCAAGTAAGTGTTGGGTAATTAAAAATACTGGAATATTTGGCTTTTCCGGAATGGAGTTGCTCATATAGTTCTTCACGCGAAACACCTAAAGTTTCGCAGGCCGAGTAGAGATATAAACCATGACCGGCTTCGTCTTGAATTTTGGCTAATAGTGCCACTTTTCGTTTTAGTGATGGGGCACGTGTTATCCAATTTCCTTCGGGCAACATACCTACAATTTCGGAATGTGCGTGTTGGGAAATTTGACGAATGTGGGTTTGACGATATTTTTCGGGCATCCAATCTTTTGGTTCAATTTTTTCGTCACGAGCTATTCTTGCATCGAAAATTTCTTCAAAATTTTTTACTTCTTTTTCTGACATTTTATATTTGTTTCTGGTTTAAAGTTTCAGGTTTTCAGCAATCTTACTTTAAACAAAATTTATACTCCAAAATCGACTACAACTTTTTTTGAGGTTGGCACGGCTTGACAGCTGAGTACTAATCCTTTTGCCACTTCGTTTTCGTCGAGTGCATAATTGATTTTCATTTCGACTGTTCCCGACACGACTTTGCACTTGCAGGTGCTGCAAACACCGCCTTTGCAGGCAAATGGCAAATCGGCACCAGCGGCTAATGCTCCATCGAGAATGTTGTCAAAATCGTTGTCCATAGTGAAATGGAATTCTTTTTCGCCATCGATGATTGTTATGGTGGTTCCTTCTACTTTTTTCTCTACAATTTTTGCCATTCTAGCTTTGTCTTCTTCAGTAATTCCTGAGGTAAACAGCTCATAATGGATTTTGTTTTTGTCTAAGCCAGCAGCAATTAGTTCGTCGCGGATTAGGAATATCATTTGTTCTGGACCGCAAATAAAACATTCGTCGGTTGATGGAATGTTGATGATATTTTTGGTTAGAATTTGTAATTTTTCTTTTGTAAATCGTCCGTTTAATAGTTCGATGCTTCGGTGTTCTTTAGTTAAAAAATGGAAGATTTCGAATCGGTGGAAATAGGTGTTTTTTAACTGTTCAATTTCTTCTTTAAAGATAATTGATTTTACGGTTCGATTGAGATAAAACAATTTAAATGTGCTGTTTGGTTCAGAAATTAAATGTGTTTTTATTATGGAAAGAATGGGTGTAATGCCGCTTCCTGCTGCAAAAACGATGTAATTTTTAGGTTTATTTGCGTTTATTGCTATATTAAAATCACCATTTGGCGCCATTACTTCGATTAGATCATCTTTTTTTAGGGTATCATTTACAAAGGTTGAAAACAAACCGCCGTTAATTTTTTTAACTGCTATTTTCCATGTATTTTCTACTGGAGAAGAACATAATGAATAGGAACGGCGTATATCTTGACCGTTGATAATTGATTTTAGAGTAAGATGTTGTCCTTGTTTGAATTGAAATTCTGACTTTAAATCGTCGGGAATATCAAAAGAAATTACCGAACAGTCTTTTGTTTCCTTGTAAATATCGGCAATTTTTATGCTGTGAAATTTTGACATATAGGCAATCTGTTTTTAACTAACACTTGTTAGTTTACTATGCAAATTTAGTGATTTTTTTTAAAAGTTACGAAAACGTTGTATTTTTTTATTCAATTAAGATGTTAAGGTGTATTAAGACTTAAATTAGGTTCTCGCTAAGGTTAAGAAACGCAAAATTCTATTTTAAACGATTCCATTTAAAAGTACCTTAACCATATTGTCTGTCAATGATTTTGAACTTAATTTATTTGTTTTATTATACCAAATATATAAGGTTCTTAAAGTGGAAAGTATAGAAAAAATGATTACATCGAGGTTATAATTTTTAATTTCGCCTTCTTCAATTCCTTTTTTCATTATAACTCTAAAATTATCTTCATAATCATTTCGCATTTTTATAAAATACTCCAAATCAGAATCAGTTAAATGCATCCAATCGTTATTCAAACAAGCGAGAGCATTGGAATCTCGTAGCGTAATATCTATATGCAGTTCTATTATTCGTTTAATTTTTTTTATAGCTGAATCCTCGGAACTCACTACTTCATTCATTACATCGGTAAATTCTTCTGCTATTTCAATGATAATTAAAACTAGAATTTCCTGCTTAGATTTAATATGGTTATACAAACTAGCGGCTTTTATATCTAAAGCTTGTGCAATATCTCTCATGGTTACAGCGCTGTATCCTTTTTCTTTAAAAAGCTTTGCAGCTATGTTTATAATTTCTTTTTTTCTATCGGTAATCTTCATACGAATCAAATATAAAGATTTTTTTGGCTTGGGTAACTTTTGTTACTTAAATATAGATTGGATAGTTATAATTTTGCTTAAGAATTTCAATCATTTAGAAAACAGATTTAAAAAATAGAATATAAAAATTAAAAAAAATAAGTATGGGAATATTAAGTATGTTAGGTTTTGGAAGGAAATCGGAAAGTGTTAAAGAATTTATGGACAAAGGAGCTGTAATTATTGATGTAAGAACAGATGGTGAATTTAAAGAAGATCATATCAAAAATTCAAAAAACATTCCATTGAATACTGTTTTTTCAAAAGTAAATGAAATTAAAAAACTCAATAAACCCGTGATTGTTTGTTGTAGAAGTGGTATACGAAGTGCTCAAGCTGAATCTATTTTAAAAAATAGTGGAATTGAAGTGATGAATGGTGGTGGATATAAAAGTTTAGAAAGTAAGTTATAGTTTATACCAAAAGGTTATTTTATAAAATCATTTGGTATTATATGTTTTTATAGTTATTGATTTTTGTTAAAAAAAGGCTGAGAAAACAATTTCATAGCCTTTTTTTTTATTTTTTCACAAATCCTTTTCCGTCACATTTTGAACAACCCATTACAGTATATTGCCCTGTTCCTCCACAATGACTGCATTTTGCTAAACCACCAGTATTTCCAGTGTGTTTATCATAGGTAACCATATCTTTTCTGTAGCCAGCTCCTTTACACATTGGGCATTGCATTTTTATAACGCCTAAACCATTGCATTGATTGCATTGATGTTCGCTTTGGTATTTATAATTAGCTGCTTCCTGAGCTATTCGTTCTTGCTCTTTTTGTTGCTGATATACTGCTAAATTCCTTAGGGAAACAGAATGTTCAAAACTAAAATCTGGAAAATCAGATCGATTTACAAAATAAACACGTTGACAATCTTCCTCTCCATTTTTTCTCACAAAACAACAATGTGATGAATACCCATCTTTCCAATCTGTAGCCGTGATTTTACAACCTTCATAACCCCAATGATTGTTATCGGTGATATAGACTGTTCCTTTTCCTTCAATTTGTCCGTTTGAATTAAATTCGCCTTCATAATATCGGCTGTACATTCGTTGTTCAGAACGTGGAAAAGTTTGTTTGCCAATATATTTACCCTCTTTAAAACTCTTTACTTCAATTAATTTTTCATCAACAGTAAGATTTCCTTTATATGGTAATCCGTTTTGATATTCTCCCACAAAAGCTATTTTTTTGTCAAGATAAGCTTTTGAGCATTTGCCGTGAAATCTATAGTTTTTTATTGAACCAATAATGGTGTACTTATTTCTATTTACATCTTCATCATTCGCAACAAAATCGCCAATTGGCAAACCTTTTTCAAAATTTCCAATCATTTCAAAACCAAAACCAGTCTCAGGATTTTTAGCTACAAAAATTGTAGATTCTCCGTTTTGACAATCGCCTTTAACACAAAAAGTATAGGGTGCCAAATAGGATATGGGTTGAACTAATTTCTCTAAATAAAATTTACCCCATTTGGTAGTATTTGATTCGTCTTTATAAGGAACATAACCCGTTATCCCATCTAAATTAAATATGGCAAAAAAAGCACCTTTTTCGTTTTGAATATCCCATTTTTTAATAGGTCTGTTATTTGACAATTCGCCTTTGTAAAAAAAGCCTTCTTTGGTGTAATACTCTGTATAACCATCCAAACTTTTGTCTGGATTTAGAAGAGAAACAATTTTTGTTCCATCTGGTTTTTCATAGTAGAACTTTGTCTTGCCTTCGTAATCATGCATTTTTAGGGTTGTTCCATCTTTGAATTTATAGAATTTATTGATTGATTTTCCAGTAAAATTACAGCAGCCATTGCGGTTAGCGGAAGATATTTCGAGAGTATCGCCATTTGCATAAACATATTGACCTTGAATAGGATTTCCTTCATAAAAGTGTCCTTTATAGCTATCGCCGTTAGAGAAATCCATCTTGCCAAAACTAACGGAAACCGTTTTTTCATGTCCGCCATAATTGCTTTGAATACTTCCAACAAAAACGCTTTTGTCTTTAAAAGTAATATGGTAACCAACTCCATTTTCTAATATTAATTTTTTTTCCTTCATATAAAGTTCTTTTTCGGGAACAAATTGAATTTTAGGAATATCAATGGGTAAATTCATTTGGAATAACTCTGGAAAAAGTTCTTTAGTAACTACAGTGGTCGATGTGTTTTGTGAGAAACCAAAACTACAGATTAGAATAACGAAAAGGGTGAAGATTTTTTTCATCGTTTGAAAATTTTAAAAATTTACTGTATAAAATTAAAAAAAATAGTTCTATATTAAATTATTAGTTTTAGCTTTTTGAATGGCTTCCAATTTATTGTGAACTTGGAGTTTGGTGTAAATATTTTCAACATGTTTTCTGATTGTTCCTGCTGATAAAAATAAATTTTCTGCAATTGCATTATATTTTAAACCTTTGCTTAATTGTTCTAAAACTTCAACTTCTCTATTGGTAAGATTGATTTCTTCAGATGGTTCACAATTATCAAAAACCAATGGTTCTCTTAATAATTTTAAAGTTTTTAATGCAATAGATGGTGTCATTGCAGCACCACCATTTAGAGTTTCAATAATGGCGTTGTATAAATCTTGTGGATTTACTTCTTTAAGAAAATAGCCATCAGCTCCAGCTTTTATAGATTTAAAAATATTTTCGTCATTATCAAAAACGGTCAGCATGATGATTTTGATTTGAGGGAATTTATTTTTTACTGCTTCTGTGGCTTCAATTCCATTCATTTTTGGCATTTCGATATCCATTAGAATTAAATCTATATTGTGGTTTTTTTCTAATTTCTCTAATAAATCTTGACCGTGATTGGCTTTGAACTTTATATCAATATCATCAAAAAAGGTAAGCTTATCTTGAATGGCTTTTTGTAAAAAAGTATTGTCATCAACTATGGCTATTTTTATCATAATTTTAAATTTTAGGAATTTCAAATCTTATTTTTGTTCCTTTATCGATTAAAGAATTGATTTCAAAAGTTCCGTCAATTTCTTCTATTCGCTTTTTCATATTGTGTAATCCATTTCCAAAATCTGTGTTTTCAATATCAAATCCTTTTCCATTATCTTGAATTTCTATTTGGATTTTATTTGGAATACTTAAAACGTTAACTAAAACTTCATCAGTGTTTGAATATTTTATAGCATTATTTATAGCTTCTTGAATGGTTCTATAAATATTAATTCCTATAATTGATGAAAGTTTTATTTCGGTAAGTTTTTCATCAATTTTAAATTCAAAATCAATATCTTCTTTAGCGATTTTTGCTTTTTCTATGAAATTAAAAATTCGTGAACGCAAATCTTCAAAAGAAAATTCATCTTTGTTCATTGCCCAAATGGTATCCCTAAGCTCTATGATGGTTGTTTTGGTAAAATCGCTAATTTTTGTTAATTGATTTAAAATCTTATCGTCTTTAACCTGGTTTCCGAACTTTAAATTATCAACAGATGAAATGACAAAAGTTAATTGTGCTCCAATATTATCGTGTAAATCTCTTGAAATTGAAAGTCTTTGCTCGTGCAAATTATTTTGTGCTTCAATTTCTTTTATAGCCGATTTGAGTTGAAATTCTTGTTCTTGTTGCTTATTTTTAAGTTTCTGCTGGCGATAAATTAAATAACCAATTATTATCAATGCCAAAGAAATTAAAAACAAAATTTGGAATTGAGTATTCTTCTTTTTTATCAGAAGTTCTTTTTGAATCAACTCATTTTTAGCCAATAATAACTGTTTTTCTTTCTTTTCTGATTGATATTTGGCTTCATAAAGATTTATGGCTTTTTTTATTTCTAATCCGCTTGTAATTTGGTCTAGTGAATCTCTTAAATTAAAATAATTGTAGGCTTTTTGAAAATCTTTTTCTTTTAATGCTATCTCTGATTCTATATTGTAATAAACAGAAAGTCGTTCTAAATCTTTATTTTTTCGAGTTATTGAATACAACTTACTACTAAATTCCTTAGCTTTTTTTAAATCATTTTTCAACAAATAAACTTGACACAAACCCGAATAAACATTTTCGGCTATATTGGATTCTGCTTCATTTTCTTTACAAATTTTTTCTGCTTCATTCAAAACGGTAAGTGCTTGATCTAATTTATTTAACTTCATCAACGATGTAGACATATTGTATTTAGCAATTGCAATTCCTAAATCATCATTAATCTTTTTCTTAATAATAATAGCTTTTTCATAATTTTGAATAGCACTATCAAATTTTTCTTGTTTTTCAAAAAGTTTTCCAAGATTTACATAAGAAACAGAAAGTCCGTAATCATCATTAGTTTTTTTTCGAATATTTAATGCTTTTTTCAAATAAAATTCCGCTTTCTTAGGTTCATCTATCTCATCATAAATTAATCCAATATTACTTAACGTATTTCCTTGATAATTAATATTTTCTATCTTTTCAAACAATTCTAAAGACTTATTATAATTTTGAATAGCTTTATAAAAATCTCCTTTGTTCCAATCTAACAGACCTAAATTATTGTATGCCGAACCTTCTGTTGATAACAATTTAGCTTTTTTAGAATAATTTATAGCTTTATAGTAAGAGAGGTATGCGCTATCCAATTTTCCTATCATGTCATAGTAAACCCCTTTTGCGTTATATGCTTTTGCATAGGCATAATTGGATTTCTTTTGCTTTGCAATTGAAAACATTGCTTCAAAATACTTTTTTGAAACTTTTACATCTGAAAACACTTCGCTAAAAAAAAGTTTGTTGTAACAATCAACTCTTACTGTATCATACTTAGAAGTTCTAGTAAGATTTAGCAAACTATCCTTCTCTTTATCATTTTGAGAGAAACAAGTTGTTGTGGCAAGAAAAATAATTAAGTAACTTATTTTATTCATATGTTTAAATTTTATTTTTCAGCGGTAACATATGGTATCGCCTTTTTAATCATAGGGTTTATCTCACAATTGATTTTGTTTTTTATCGGAGTTCGATGACCCGAGAGCTTTGCTCGAACTGGCGAAGCATTTTCAATTGCATTCGCAAACTTGTTGATAATGGCGATTTCATAAATTTTATTTTGCATTGATTAAAATTAACAAAAAAAATTAATATGTGTGATAACTATATTACTATTAATTTTTTTCATCAATAATACTCACTAACACATTTTGAAGTTCTACGATTTCTTGAGAAATATTCTTTATTTTTTGCCAATAATTTGAGTTGTAATCTGTTGTAATAGCCACTTTTTGATTAAGGTTTAGTTGTTTTTGATTTAATGATATTATAATTTCCTCTAATTTTTGAATATTTATGAGATGTTGCTGCTTGGTTTTTGAATTTTTAAGAAACAAAAAACCAATAAACACTATTAAAACAAGAATAAGTGAGATGAGAAAGTAGATCATAAAAAAGCCATTAAATCAACTACAAATTTGACTTAATGGCTTTGAAAAAACAATACGAACAAATGCGTATTTATCCCTTTATTTTTTGAGTAAATTCTTTATCAGAGTTAACCACTTCCCCATTATACTGTAATTTCCATCCCATTGAATTAGTCATAATTAATATTTTTGACAATTCACTAATCAAGCGGTTTTTTGCATTCGATTTTATTGTAGATTTTTCTATTTTTTTTGCCAAATTTTCTTTAGCAATTTTATTAATTTTGTTGTAATCGTCTCCTGTAAATTCATTGAATGTACTTTGATCTACATTGTAATATTTAATATCTGGACTGATTTTTATTTCCTCTTTTGGAATACTAGTAATTGTTAATGTCTTATTAGGCGCATCAATGTCATATTGAACTTTACTTAAATCAAAACTTACTGTTACATCTGCATTAATAACTACTAAGGCTTTTTTGTCAAAAGAAATTAAATCTCCAAGATACTTATTTTGGTCTTTGTAGGTCATCACTTGAGAAAAGTGTCCTTCGGTTACCACTAACTTACCAACGTTTTTTATTTGCTCCTGAATAAGATTGGTATCGTATTCTACTGAGGATGAGTCTTTTTTTACAGTAACCAATTGATAGATTAAAAATCCTATAATTGCAAAGAGAATTAGATAAATAATTTTTCCAGAACGAATTAATGCTTGAACCAAAGGAGTCATTACATTTTTAATATCGGTCTCGGTAGAGGTTTGACGTGCCATGAATTATATATTTTACAACGAAGATATAAAATCAATTCTTCTTTAATAGAACATCTTTAGAAATTTTAACTTGATTAATTTGATTTTTCCCTTCTACTGCTGCTATGTAATATAATATTTCATTTTTTTCATCATAAAAAGGTTGCCCATCAAACTCAGCTGAGTTGATTTTGCTTCCTAAATTTATTGGTTCACTCCAGTTTTTCCAAGTATCATCTTGTCTATAGGATACAAAAATGTCGTGATTACCAAGCGTACTAAATCCGTTAGAAGCAAATAAAAGCGTTTTTCCATCTGATAATAATTGAGGCGTAAAATCATCGTTTGCACTATTGATAACTTTACCCAAATTTTGCAACATTCCATAAGTTCCGTCTTCTTTTTTATTAGCAAAATAAAGATCCACACCGCCTTGAGTAAAATCGGTTTCAACAGCTATTATCAATACTTTACTATCATTGGTTATTGTTGCATCTGCAAAATCTCCATAATTGTTGTAAGCAGCGACTTTTATTTGTCCTTGAGATTGAGGTTTCCCCTCTGGCAAATTAAAAATTTCAAATCCAGTGTTATTAGAACCTGGGCTATAAGCAGAGCCTCCTTTTAAAACAAAGTTTGAATTAACAACATCAACAAAATTATAATAATCGCCGGTATTTAATTGGGATTCTACTTGTTGATTCGTCCATGAATTTGCTTGTTTTGTATAGGATATAATTTCTTCTTTATCAGATATGTTTATTGAAGTATATAATTTATTTCCGTCTTCAGAAATACAAACCGTTGAAGGAATAACCTCTGCTAAATCAACTTTCTGAACATTAGGCAAATTTTCAAAATCTGGTTTTGAATTTATATTAACTTCTATTAGAGTTTCAGAATCTGAAATTCCTATGGCGTCAATTTGCTTCTGACCTGGTAATAGTGCAAAATTAAATTCTACTTTAACTGCAATAACTCCTGAAAATGAATTTTCTAACAAGGCATATTCAATTCCTGGATTAAAGACACTTGGAATGTCTTGAATTTTCCTTCTCTTTCTACCAAAATAATAAGCTCTGTCTGTATTTAATGTAGTTCTGTATAATGGGGTTTTATAATTGGGTTTTCTAGACCAAACGTATTGAAATTTTTCGCCATCTGTAGAAACTGCTATAGCAACTACACAACCTGCATTAAGATTTTCGAATATGGCAACTTGCTTTACTGTTTGTGCTTTTTCGAAACCAACAATTACTGTTTCTCTTCCGTCTAAAGCATTTTTGGGTGTCCAAGCATTGCCACTGTAACCACCTTGCGGAAATACATCTGGTTTTCCTAAAATCCTTTTAATTCCAAATTGTTTTCCACCTAAATCGGAAGAAAATTTTATCAACTTAGATGCCCATTGAACCTGTTGAGCATTAACAGAAAATAGAGCAAATAAAATTGTGAATAGATATAGATATTTTTTCATATGTAAATATTATTTGTTTTTTTGGTGCATATGTATCGCTATTTTCATTGGTGTTTGCATTCGCAAACTAGTGTTTATGGCGAT
>JAIFLT010000163.1 GCA_020048955.1 Flavobacterium sp. | reverse complement strand
CTATTTTTGATTGTAAAGTTTCAATATCTTTTATAGTTTCCTCTGTTTGAATTTCGCCTTGCAGTTTTGTGATTTGTAATTCGTAATCTTTAATTTTTAAAACATTTTCAACCTGTATTTTCTTTCCCGCTCTTCTTATTCTTTCTTTACTTATTTCTGCTATGGTTTTATAACCTGCTTTGTAGGCTTCGCTTTTTTCATCACACAATTCTGGAAGTTGAACACAAATGTATTTACGGTTGCCGCCATCTTCTTTGTTCAAATCCATAACGGCCTGAGCTGTAGTGCCGGAACCTGCAAAAAAGTCTAGGATGATTTCACTATTTGTATTTGATATCTGTAAACATTTTTTTATTAAATCTGTAGGCTTTGGAGTATCAAAAACCTTATCATAAAATAATGATTTTATTTCAACTTGTGCTTTTTTATTACCCTCAACATCTGTCCATAAATTTGAAGGTCTTTTTGTTCTCCCTTCTAAATAATATTTAAAATAACAAACCCACACTCCTTCATCACTCTTTTTCCAATAGATTAAATCATCTTCTACCATTCGTTTTGCTTTATCTTTTCCTACTCTCCACCTGCTTTCATATCCATTAGGTCCTATTGGAAAAATTTCAGTTCCATCAGGTGAAATCATTGAAAAAAACATGTTTGGTCTATCTTCTCTTCTATCTTGGCTTCCGGTTCTTCTTAATTGTAAAATTGAGAACTTTCCTTTATCATCTTCTAAATTGTATCTTAAAATATCTTTGTCAGTTAATTCTAGTCCTCCCAATTCTACATCGGTTTGCTTTGAGTAAAGGAGAATGTAATCATAGGATTTGCCTAATCCTTTTCCTCCTTGATCTGTTGTAGTACCTGTTGCTCTAACAATAGAACCTAAAAAATTCTCTTCCCCAAAAATTTCATTCATCAATAACCGTAAATTATGCACTTCATTATCATCAATTGAAACAAAAATAACACCGTCCTGTGTCAATAAATGGCATCATCATATTGAGCCAATTGCTGTGGTATTGTCCGTTTTCTTTGCTGTTTTTAGACCACCCCGCCTGCGGCACCCCTCCAAGGGAGGGGAATTTTAAAGAGGATTTGGTCATATAACCTTCTTCGTCTTTGTCGCCCACACGTTTTTCATATTCGGCTTTGGTTTCGCTAAACTTGTCGGGGTATATAAAACTGTCGTTGCCTGTGTTGTATGGTGGGTCTATATAAATCATTTTCACTTTGCCAAAGTAGCTTTTTTGCAATACTTTTAACACTTCAAGGTTTTCGCCTTCAATAAAAATGTTTTCGGTGGTGTCAAAGTTTATGCTTTCGTCTTTGGCAGGTACAAGTGTTTTGGTAGTTGGTGTTTGCAATACTTTAAACGCATCGCTTTTTCCTGCCCAATTGAGCACATAGCGTTCGTTAGAGAAGTTGATGTCTTCTCCCAATGTTGCTTTTAGTTTTTCCCAATCTAGTTGCCCTTCGGCAAACGCTTCTGGCAAAAGCTCTTGAAGTGCTTTTAGCTTTTCTTGTTGGGGTGTTAAACTTGTTGCTTCCATATTCTATTTTAAGATTTCAATTTCAGTTTGTAAAGTTAGTTTTTTTTTGCAAGGATTATTTACTATATCCAACGAAAACTCACTTGTTAACTGTTTGGGTGGTGGGTGGGCTGGGGTGTGTTGGGGTAAAATTAAATGTGGTGCAAAAGTGTTGGCATACAGCTCTTTTAATTTTGCAAAGGGTTGGCTTTTCTGTCTATTTTGTTGTCGGCCTGTCAATGTTAGTAGGGTGTCTCATAGGGTGTTGGCTAACAATCGAATTTCTGTTGTATCCAAAAACATTTGACGCACTTTTGTAATCCCGATAGCTATCGGGACTCATAATTTGAATATTCTCTTGAATAGCTTTATCACTATTTAAAACACTTGATTACATTATACCGATTATGTATTGCTTCGCCAGTTTGCAAGCTCGGGTCAATATAGTCCAATTTTATTGGACTATTTTCATACTATCCCGCATTTTTGGGACAAGTAATCGGCATTATACCATAAACTTTTAGACAATTTTATAAATATTATTGGTATAACATCACTTTTTGATTACTGATAAAGTAAATTTTATCTGAAATCGTTTCTTCTGAAATTAGTATATTTTGGCTCATATAGTAATTTTAATGTTTATCATCGAAACAAATTGTTTCAATTTTCCGCTTTTACTTCTTTGTGATTTTTCTTTTCTTGTAAACGTAAAGGTCAGACCATTTTCTAAATAAGTTGTAATGGCGCTTTCAATAATTAGAATTTGATTTTCGGTTAACATATTTTCACTTACATATTCCACTTCAAAAGTATCGATTTTTGTTTGTTTAATCACAAATTCTTTTACATTTCCGTCGTCTTCAATAATGCTTTTGGTTACGTAGTAAAATGTCAATCCTGGTGCTTTTTTTCCGCTTGGAAGAATCGCAATATCGTTAGTTCGTCCAATTAATTTCTTGAGAATTGGTTTTTTGAACGTACTTTTTTCGTCTAGAATTCCAACATCACCAATATCATATCTAATAAACGGATGGGCTTTGTTATATAGCGAAGTTATCACTATTCTACCTTCTTTTCCGTTGGGAAGAATAGTATTGTCATGGTCTAAAATTTCTACAAATAAGGTTTCTGAGTTTACTTGCCATTCATTATTTATGTTTTGAAAAGCAATCAAATCCAGTTCGGAAGCTCCGTATTCATTGATAATTGGAACTCCAAATTGTTTTTCTATCAATAGTTTATCTTCATCAAATAACATTTCTGAGGTAACAACACAACATTTTAAACTTGGACAAACCGAAGTTAAAACAATGTTTTTCTTTTGAAGAAATTTGGCAAATAAAACTATAGAACTTGTATATCCATTAATGTAATCAAATTTTTTACTTTGAAATTTCAGCAGCACATTTTCCAAAATTTCATCCGATAAATCAAAAATAATGAAACGGTAGCTGTTCTTCAAAAAGTCTTTCAAACGCTCTTTTTTATTTCCGATAAAATCTAGTGGAATTCCATAAAATCGGGCTTGTTTAGAGAAATTAAAATCAATTCCAAACCATCCAAATCTATTAATGATATTTGCCCAAGTCAAGGCATGACAAAATTTATCTTTGGCAAAAATAAACGGATCGCCACTGGACCCCGAGGTTTTATTTACGTAAACATTTTTTGTAGAAAATCCATTAGAAAGTCGTTCTGACAAAGGTTTTTGAAAATCTTTTTTGGTCATTATCGGTAGGTCATTCCAATTTTCTATTTCAGATTTTCCAACAAATTCTTGATACGATTTATTGTTTTTTAAATGGTAATTAACAATTTCTTTTCGTTTTAAATGTAAATAGTTTTCATAATCGGCATCAGAAACGTCTTGAATTTTTTTAAATTCGGCAGCTGCTTCCTTCATAGGAAAACCGTTTAGCTTGAGCGATAAATTGAAAAGGTTAAACATTTAAGCTACTTTTTGAACTTCGAATCTTTTTATAGACTGCAACTCTTTTCCCTTAGATTCTTTACCTTCTTCAATATCAAAATCATCTTGAAGTCCAAGCCAAAACTTTGCAGAATTTCCAAAATACTGACTTAATCGCAAAGCAGTATCGGCTGTAATTCTTCTATTTCCTTTAATAATTTCTGAAATTCTTGTTTGCGGAATTTTCAAATCTTTTGATAATCGATAGGCGCTAATTTCTAAAGGAATTAAAAATTCTTCTTGTAAAATTTCGCCCGGATGTATGTTTTTTAGTTTTTCCATAATACAAATTTTTAATGATAATCAACTATTTCAACGTCACTTGCATTTCCATTTCCCCAAATAAAAATTATTCTCCATTGATTATTAATTCTGATGCTGTAGAAATTATTTAAGTTTTCCGAAAGTTTTTCTAATCTATTTGATGGCGGAATTCTTAAATCATTTATATCAATAGAGTTATTGAGCATTCTTAATTTTCTTCTCCCAATTTCCTGAATTTCTCTTGAAGGTTTTTTAATTAGAATACCATTCCAAATTTTTTCAGTGTCTTTTGAACCAAAGGATATTATCATATCTTTAGCGTTACTAACGTCAAAGATAAGTAAAATAAATTATGTTTTCAATTTCAAACAAACTATTTTTGCGCAACAATTTACCCTGAGCTTGTCGAAGGGCTAACTACACACACAATGACAATTTTACTACTTGGTTCTGGCGGACGCGAACACGCATTGGCATGGAAAATGTTACAATCAGACAAATGTTCTAAACTTTTTGTAGCGCCTGGAAATGCTGGTACTTCTCAAATAGCAACGAATGTTTCTCTAAATATATTAGATTTTGATGCCATAAAAACATTTGCTTTAGCAGAAAAAGTGAATATGATTGTTGTTGGTCCAGAAGATCCATTGGTTCATGGAATTTATGATTTTTTTAAAAATGATTCTGACTTAAATCATATTCCAGTTATTGGTCCGTCAAAAGTGGGTGCTCAATTAGAAGGAAGTAAAGAATTTGCTAAAGAATTTCTTATCAAACATAAAATTCCAACAGCAGCTTATGATAGTTTTACAAAAGCAACTGTAGAAAAAGGATGTCATTTTTTAGAAACATTACAACCTCCTTATGTTCTTAAAGCCGATGGGTTGGCTGCTGGAAAAGGCGTTTTGATTATTCAAGATTTACAAGAAGCTAAAAACGAATTGCGAAATATGTTGGTTCATGAGAAATTTGGATCGGCAAGTGCCAAAGTGGTGATTGAAGAATTTCTTGACGGAATTGAATTAAGTTGTTTCGTTTTAACCGACGGAAAAAATTATAAAATTCTACCAACGGCTAAAGATTATAAACGAATTGGCGAAGGCGATACGGGTTTAAACACGGGCGGTATGGGAGCAGTTTCACCAGTTCCGTTTGCAGATGCCGTTTTGTTGGAAAAAATTGAAACTCGAATTGTAAAACCAACAATCGCTGGTTTGCAAAGCGACGGAATTGAATATAAAGGTTTCGTTTTTATTGGATTGATTAATGTAAAAGGCGAACCAATTGTTATTGAATACAACGTAAGAATGGGCGATCCAGAAACGGAAGTTGTAATTCCGAGGTTGAAATCAGATTTAGTAGAACTTTTTCAAGCAGTTGGAAATCAGACATTGGATGAAGTTTCTTTAGAAATAGACCAAAGAAGCGCCACAACAATTATGTTAGTTTCTGGCGGATATCCAGAAGATTACCAAAAAGGTTTTGAAATATTGGGACTAGAAAAAATCGAAGGATCTATTGTTTTTCATGCTGGAACAAAATTGGAAAACGGAAAAGTCGTCACAAACGGAGGTCGTGTTATTGCCATTACGTCATTTGGCGAAAGCTTTCAAGAAGCCATAAAAAAATCTTATCAAAACATAGGTAAGCTACATTTTGATAAGATGTATTTTAGAAAAGATATCGGTTTCGATTTACTTTAAGAAAGAGTGAGCCGTTGTATCTTGGTTTTCTTCGTTATTTTTTTGGTGAGCTACTAATTGTTTGCACCAATATACTATATAGTAGGCACAAATTGCCATTAATGTCCAGCTAACGATATTAGCCAACCACCAATTATCTAATTCTAAGGCACGTAACCAATCTAATGGTTTAAATAAAAAATCTACAAAAAGTGATTGTATTGCTTCGAAAAATGCTTTCATTTTTAAACAAGTGTTATATTTACATCCACAAAAGTATAAAATATCCTCATGATAACAAGTGTTTTTAAAAAATCTACACCAATTAATTATT
>JAIFLT010000149.1 GCA_020048955.1 Flavobacterium sp. | reverse complement strand
ATTTGTTTTAAAACCTTGTCATACTTTGGAAAAACAGTTTGCTTTTTGGTCGCCATTTTTAATAAATGTTTGTTATTCTGAACAAAAATAGATTTTTTGTTTGAAATAACAAACATTTTGTGTTATTATATTTAAAGTTGAATCTTCCTATCGCATATTGCAATAGGCAATAGGTGTTTCCTTTTTTTGTTTGTTCACGGAACGTGTAAATTGATGCAATCTTTATGATTTTTTGTTTGTGCATTTGCTTGGTATGGTCAGTATGGATTGTTAAACACAAAAGACACAAAAGTTTTTTTGGTTTCTTTTTTATTTAAAGATAATAGAGGAGGTTAGGAGACTTCGGAGCGTAGGGAAGGAGTGGCAACTGAAATAAAAAACGTCCTTTACCACTAGACAAAAAAATGTGTAAGTTCAGGAAACAGGGATTGTTGAAGGTGATGACCTTTAAAATTATATTACCAATTGTAGCAAGATAAACCTCAAATTATGGGGTTTGTCTTGCTATGAAAGGTAACCTTTTATTCGACCACTTTTATTGGCGTTAGATGAGATTTTCTTTTACTACTTAAAAGTAATTAAAGTGGATTTTATTGCTTCTTTCAATTTTGGTTCTACTTTTGTTTCTTCCGCAAATTTGGTCCAGTTTTTTACTGTCTCACTAGTTTGATGGATGATTTCTGTTGCTTTTTTGATGTTCATCGATTTGGCAACTATCAATAAATCCTCTTGAGTGATTGCATTTCTTTTACCGTTAATACTTAAAGCATGTTGACTTACCCATGCACTACCGGGTCTGTAGGCATGACAGATGTCATATGCAGGTGTTAGTTCCCAGTCGTGGTTTTCTCGTAGTCGAAAAGCGAAATTTTTGGTATGATCGTCACAGTTGCGTGCCAATACATTAAAGACCATTCTACGAAACATTTGTTCGGCTTGAGGGTATGGGAGTCTTAATAATCTCATGGTTTGAAATAGTTGCTCATAGCTATAGCTGTTCACGTTATTGAAGTCAAAGTGCTGCATGGCGCAAAATGTTTGGATATGGTGTTTGATATACCCATTCTCTCTGTCAAAACGTTGTGTCATGAAGTGTGCTCTGCCATTTTCTTCTAATAATTTGCATTCAGTCATTTCAATTTCGCAGGCTTTTGCCATAAGATAATAGGCCATTTCTACACGACCATATCCTGTTGAAGCTCCGAATTGACTGTCACTAACACCATCTAATTTTATCAACCAATGATTGAATCCTTTGGGTGCTTTGGCTTGCCCAGATTTGATAACTCCCGTTTTTTCGTTATAGGCAATAATTGCTTTTGGTCTGGCGCCACCCGCTGATGTACCAATTTTTAGAATGTCAAGAAGTGCCTTTTGTTCATCATGGTTTAGGTTGGTTTCAAATTCTTGTCGGTTGTTGACTACTTCCTGTGTTATTTTAACCAAGTTGTCCATTTCAATAGTGAAAGCGGTTTGATTGGATTTGAAATTTACAGGTTCAAATTCTAGAGCACCCATTCCACGTGTTCCAATAAAGCATAATAACTCGACCGGATTCAAACTGTTTTCCGGACGACCGTTTTGTGCTAACCAAGCGTTTATTAATTGATTCCCATATTTATCGGGCATAACATCGGCGAGTAAGCCTGGTAGTCCTTTGAAGGTTGTATTTCTAACTAAATCCGGGAAGGAAAAAATTCGGTTGGCTTGGTTTAGTGGCATTTTTAAAGGTGCGACTTCCCAATTGTTTGCTATGAATTTCGGGTCGTATTCGAAACTGGCGGTTTGGGTATTGGCATCCTATGCTACAGCACCCACGCGTTGTTCCCAAAGATTTATATAAGCCGTTGTAATCATTACCAGTCGGATTTTTTGTCGTTAGTTTTATTTTTGTTACGGGCTCTTTGTCTTTTATTTTGTTCCAATTTGGCCAACTGTAATGGGCTTAGCTGTTCCTGTACTTTGAATACCTCCATGATGTAGAGCAGGTTCAACACTCTTAGGACTTGCAGTAGCGATTGCAGTGTTATTTTTTCTCCTTTTTCTATTTGGGTTATAGTAGATCGGTTAATACCAGCTTCTATAGCGAGTTGCTGTTGGGTTTTGTTTTGTAACAAACGATGGTGTTTTACGAAAGCCCCAATAATTTCTACTAAAGCCCCATCACTCATTGCTAACCAATTATTGCTTGAAATATCCATCATAAACTATTTTATTTGTATTTAATGCTGATTATTTCCAACAAAAGTATCAAATAAAATTCTAAATAGGGTGTTTTTTTGTTATTTTATTTCTTTATAGTTTACCAAAATTCATTATTACGGCGATAATCGCCGTTGCTATGGAAAAAATTAAACTGGGTATTTCTTAGAAAATATGTGATTTTTCGGAAAAGTTTTACCTCAACTTATTCTTTATATCGCATATTGCAATAGGCAATAGGTGTTCCCTTTTTTTGTTTGTTCACGGAACGTGTAAATCGGTGCAATCTTTATGGTTTTATATTTGTGCGTTTTGCTTGAGATGGTCAGGATGTATTTTTAAACACAAAAGTCACAAAAGTTTTATTAGTTTCTTTTTTATTTAAAGATAATAGCAGTGGTTGGAGACTTAGGAGCGTTTGGATAAAACTACAGTAGTTTGATAAAGCTACCATTGCATAATAAACTTGATTAATTCATGCAAATAATTATTTCATGATCCTGAATGTTATGCTTTCGGCACTTGAAGACATAACTTTCACGACCACATAACTGACGCCAGCTTCTGTTTTCGGTTACAAAATATTCAACATAAATATGCTCATTTGCTCTTAGTTGGTTGACTTCAGTACTTGAATAATTGAGCTCAATTTTTTCATTTTCACATTTATTACAAACTAAATTGTTATTGATGTATTTATACTCAATATTATTTTCGTTTTTAATAGCATCTTCAAAGTTTCTATCTGAAAATGCCTTGATTGAATTGTAACTTTTTTTCTTATCACTTTGAAATGGCATTATTATAACTTTCAATATTATTGTTATTATTTGACGAGCAAATATGATAAAGAGTATTAAAAAAATAGTTTGATTACCAATTCCATGAGTTATATTTTTATTGTTGGGTCTATTTCTTTATTTTGTTCTAACATTATTGTATCCTCTTTAAAAACAATTACTACCCGATTTTGTTCTAGTTTTATCATTAGTATTTCGGTTAATGAAATTATTGCCTTTTTTAATTCTGTTTCCTCTTGCAAGAATTTAGGGTATTGAATAAACTCCAGTTCAATAGAAGGTTCATCTTGGCCTAAAAATACAATTTCACAAGTTCTTATTTTAGCACTTAATAACACATTGTATTTTTCTTTGATTTCTCTTTGGGCTTTTAGCAATTCATCTTTGAAAATAGGCATAGGAATTTTTTCCCTAGAATATCCTTTTGTCATACCAATTGTTACTTGTGCCGTAAAGGTTTTACATGATAAACTATTCATTTTTATCGTTTTAAAGTGCTGCCATTTCATTTTTCCCTAAAAAAGCATTACACCAGCCAAAATCAAATAATTCATTGTTTTTTATCTCAAAATAAATGGCAATACTTTTTGAATAAATTATTCGTCCAGGCAATTTATCGTCTTTCATTTGTATATATTCCGCATGATATGCTTTTATTGATTTACCAAAAAAACAAGCTATGCATTTTGTTTGAAATGCTTCGATTGCATTAATTTTTATTTCTAATGGATTTTCATACCAGTTGGTATGCTCTTCTTCTGCTCTTTCAATAAAAATTTTTAATTCTTGAGAATCAATAAAATCGAACTGATAATTTTTTGTCAATTCAATAATTCCTTTAAAATCTAATTTTTTTAACAATTGGTCTATTTCACTTATGAATAATGACGTATCATTTGTATTTAGCATACGTCCCTTTACTATTGATTGTGATGAAATTTGTATCATTTGAATGTGTTTTTTTTTTACTGAATAATAAACTTTAGCTTGATTAAAATTTTCTATAATTTTTTTATTAGCTATTACAAATAATGTTTTGAATTATCTGCAATTCTTTTACCATCAACATCTAACAAAATACCTCCTGTTGGAATGGATTCATTAAATGTTACATCGCTATTTTCATCAAAGTAATAGGCTTCCTTAGCATTTAACACTAATGCCATTTTAGCAAAACGATTCATTTTTTTGCAAATATTTTTGTGGTATTCTTTTGATTCTTCTATTAATGCAGGTTTTAAAAGGTCTTCCTGTTTAATTTTATATTCATCAATTTCTACATACCATCCAGGAAGATCTTGATCTTGAAGATTTATGTGTATTGGTATCTGTGTAAGGCATGGTGAGCTTTCATGATTAATAATAATATATGGAAATACACCATATCCATAAGGAAAGTTTCTTTTGACAATGTCATACTTATCTGTAATATCCAATTCTGAACAGTTGAAATCTTGCAAATTTTTAAACTCTTTAGTTTTCAAATGGACTAAAAGCACCCATTTGGCTTGGGTTTGAATTTGAAACGTTCCGGAACCTTCGTATAAGCTGTATGCTTTACCTGTAAATTGAAATTGTTCATCAAAATACCAAAATTCATAAGGAGCTACACCCGAACAATCTAACAAAGTTGTTAGTTGGCTGTTTTGAATTTGAATTAAAGTTGGAAATTCGGATTGTTGGATAATTTCTTGCAAGATGATATTTCTTGCATTTTTTGTAATTAAAAAAGCTTCAATGCTTTTTAAATGGTCAATTGTACCACCATCGCGATGGTTTTTTTTCTCAATCAGAGTGATAGATAATGTTTTCATAAACATAACAAATTAAAAATTAAACAAATGTTATGTCGAAAAATGCTGAAAAGAATTGTGGTTTCTCAACACATTTGAACGACTGTCCCGCATACTAAGCCACCGTGTCTTGAGTTGATCGGTTGGCATCACGCTAACGTGATTCTTGATGCTTTGCAAAGATTATAAATTTTATTTTATATACACAACTAAAAATGATATTATTTAGTGTAAATAAGATTTGCTTTTTCATTTTTATAACCAAAAACATAGGCTAATTGATTATATTTTGCTGCCCATTCATTTGCTTTATCTTGTGAAATATTTTCTATAAAAAAACTCTCTTCAGACCATTGTTCGTCTTCTGAAATGCCTATTCCACTATAGTATTTTAAACCAACTTTGATGATATCCTCTTCTAAATTTTTATTTCTAATTCTATTTTCTTCAATGCTTAATATTTCAGGAGAAGGATTCCATGCGGTAATAAAAGCCCAGGAATTTAAATCTTGAACTTCTGGTATAACTATGTCAATTTTTATAGTAAATTCTGTTTTAGCTACTACTTTAAAAGATGTGTTTAAGAAAGCTTGGTGAAGTTGTTCTGTAGTCATTTTATTTATTTTTTATTGGTGTCTATTAGTTTATATAATTCTTGTTATAAAAGTAATTAATTTCCTCTAAATCAATTTTGGTTTTTAATAAATAATTTAAAACGTTTTTTTTACAATCGAACAAAAAAAATATTATCGTTTAGTGTAAAAGTAATTAGTGAAATGAAGCCAAACTAAGAAGCGGCTTTAGGAATAATTTGACTAAAGACGGTTTTTGTGTAGGTGAGAGATATAATGATATTTTAGAAAATGCTATATACTCAATACAAGTATTTAATAGTCAGTTGTTTATGATTTGTATGAAAAATATTGACAAGTTTTAGTAAATGGATTAATTCATCCATAGTAAATTTATTAACTTGCGTAATTAAATTTTTTATATGAATGATTTTAAATTTTCAGGTCATGATACCTTTCATTCTATAAAACAGTTACACTCAAGAAGTGTTAAAATAACTAATAATGAAAACAAAAAAGGAAATAAATAATTTAAGTAAATTTTTAAGTTTAATACTCAGACATACACCTGAAACTATTGGAATAGAACTTGATGAAAATGGTTGGGTAAATACAAATCTTCTTTTAGAAAAATCTAATCAATATAATCATAAAATTGATTTTGAAACTTTAAAATTGATTGTAGAAACAAATAATAAAAAAAGATTTAGTTTTAGTGATGATTTTGAAAAAATAAGAGCCAATCAAGGACATTCATTAGATATTGAATTAGGTTATTTGCCTACTAAGCCTCCTAGAATTTTATATCATGGAACAGCTGAAAGAAATGTAAATTCTATATTGTTGAATGGCTTAGACAAACGAAATAGACATCATGTTCATCTTAGTCAAGATATTGAGACTGCAATAAATGTTGGAAAAAGACATGGAAAACCATTTGTATTTGAAATTCTTTCCGAAAAAATGTATAATGATAAATTTGAGTTTTTCGTTTCTGAAAATGGGGTTTGGTTGACTGGTAAAGTTCCAACTGAGTATATAAAAGAATGCAATTTTTAGATTAATACTCTTTTTTACTTGGAATTACTCCTCGAATTCCACCTCTGGGATTTTTAACATCGCCTTTGTATCTTGGAATTATATGAATATGACAATGTGAGATAGTTTGTCCTGCATCTTCATTTATATTTATTCCAACATTAAAACCGTCAGGATTGAATTTTTCTTGAAGAATAGATTTTACTTTATTGGCAACAATCCAGCAAGCAGTTTGTTCTTTTAAAGTCATATCAAAATAGTTTGAAACCAACCTTTTTGGAACTATTAAAGAATGACCTTCTGAAACTGGAAATTTATCATAAAAAGAAAATACAGTTGCCGTTTCTACGATTAATTCTCTAGTTTCTTCTCCAACTAAAAACGGACTTAAATCAGCATTTCCTTTGTTTAATGTTGTGTAAAGCTCATATTCATATATTTCACAGTTTTCGTTCTTAAAAACAGATAAATAAGCCAATTTTATTAAACATTGATAGGTTTCTTTTTTATGAACTTTATGAATTCTAAATCCTTCATATTGAATATCTCTACGAACAGCAAAGTATGCTTTTCCGTTTGGTTTTAGAAGATTTGAAACATTCATTAAAACTTCTGCTTGCTCTTCTGGAAGCAAAACATTTAGAACATAAAAGCATAAAATAGTATCATATTTTTCAGTAGGAAAATCAGGAAAATAAAATGGATCATATCCATCAATATTAAATCCTTTAATTTTTAATAATTCTACATCTTTACCAATTCCACAACCAAAATCTAAAACTTTACCTTTAATCTTTTTTTGATTAAGTAATATTCTAGCTGGATAGGAAAGAGATGTTCTTTCTATCGCTGTTAAATGACTATTTTGGTTTTGATTACTCATTCATAAATAAAAATCCGTTATTACTAGCAATGGTAATCAATGGCTGAATTGTATTTGAAAATTTATCTTTTTCAAAAGCATCAATATTTGGAAAAATAGTTAGAAATTCATCCATATATTTACTCTTGGAATTATGATGTTTGTTGATGTCAAAAGCTAACTTTTGCAAATCATAAAATTTATTAAAATGTTTTTCAAATAATGGCAATTTATCACTTTTTGAAGAATTAAACTTCTTTTCTATAGGTAATAAATTCCAAATCAAATCATGTGAAACAAAAGCATGAGGAACAAAATGGTCTAAAGCATAATTCTTTTCATCAAAATATAGTTTTGTATCTGTAAAAATGCAATTTATCGAACCTAATTCTTTAAAAACAATTTTCCAATAGTCATTTGTTTGCTTGGTTAAACCACTTCTAATTGCTGGTTTGATTAACTTATTTGGAATATCAGGAACGTTTGGATTTCGAGTTTGTAGAAATAAAGCCAAATTCCAATAGCAATAATCTTTCAATACTTTAGCATTAGATTTTAGATAAGAAATCCATTTAGGATTAATAGAAATAAAATCTTTGTGCAAAGCATATAAACTATCATTAACAAACGATTGTGAATCACAATATATTCTGCTTTTTTGTTGATTATCTGTTTCATTATTGATTTTAGGAAACCAAGGCGACAAAAACCAATGCGGAACATTATTATCAAAATGGAACAGTTGATTTATAGTTTCTTTATTATTTGAATTTTCTAAACATAAATCAAGTTTATTTTTATTTTCGTCAATCGTTAAATTTTCTTCTTTTAAAATTCTTTCCACTGCAATTTGTAAGTTGTCTTGCTTTCCAAATGAAATATGAAAATAATTTATTGTGTACCAAGAATTACTAATCATTCTTGAAAATATTTTTCTTTTTGGAATTTCAATATTTTCTTCTTCAACTAATTCAATTATAGCAATTAACCAATAAAACTTATAAGTAGCCGATGTGCTACTGAAAACAGAGGCGAGTTTGTTGATTGGGAGGTTGTTTGATGATGGGAGGTTCATTGGGTCTCTTTAATTGTTTTCCAAAATTATCTTTATTTATTTATTTATTTATTTAAAACTTATCTTTATTAATTTTAAAATTCATCATTTCTTCTCAAATAAAAACCAAAAGCTCTACTATCCTTTTTAAAATATTCTTTAGAATTTTCAGATAGTTTTGTATTATCTGCTAAAACAAATAATTCAACAATATCTCTGCCTTTTAATTTTAATATGTTTACTCCTTTTGCCTCACCTAATGAAGCTCTCGTTCTGATTGGATTATTTATATTTGAGGTATTGTGAACTATACATTTTCCATTTTTTGACAAAATAGCAATATCGATATCATTTTCATTATAATGAATGAATTTTAAACCTTGGATTCTTACACCATGTTCAATAAGTATTCTCGTTCTGCTTGTTGGAGCATAAGTAGAGATTAAGAATTTTGCTAAATTTCCATTTTCATATCCTAAAAATAAATAACCCTTTTGAAAATCCTTTATTTTTGTTTCGAATATTAGTGTAACATTTTGGGGTATATCATTGATATTATAATAGACAGCACCTATAGATGTTACAAAAAAATTATTGTTATTGTCAATTAATTCTTCAAAAAAACTTTCTTTAATTGTTTCTTCGTTTAAAAAATCAATGTATGATTTGTGCTGAAATAAATTTTCAGTTTTAAATTCTTCTGTTTCGTTGTTAGTAATAATTTCTTCTTCATAAAAATTACTTTCATTATTTTTCTTTTCTTCAATTTCTTCGTCAGTTTCCTCAATTTGAATTGATTGAAAATTTGGCAATATATCTGTATTTACAATGTTTTGATTTGTATTAATATCATTCATTGTGTTTCTATTTATAAAATCAATTAATTTTTCAATTTCATTACTTGGATTTCTCTTGTATGCAGAATATAAAATTCTATAAACTTTCCATCCAACACGTTCTAAAAATTCTTGTCTTTCAATGTCGTATGCTACGTCTTCAGGCAATGAATGAAAAGGGTCTCCATCACATTCAATTGCAACTCTTTTTCCATTGTTATGAATAACTAAATCAAGTTTAAAATTTACATATTGATCTTGACCTGTTCTTGGATTATTATATTTTTCAGGTGATTTAACCTCATATTGTGGTTCTATTAAATTATATCCATTAATAATCAAATTATTTGCTATATCATATTCAAACCAACTGTCAAATTTTTTTTCTTTTGTATAGCCAACAAATTGTGAAATATTATATTGGTTTCTAGCATTATTATTTTGTTCTAAAACTAAAGGTTTAATATCAATAAATTTTTCATTGAAAAAATTTAATATATTTACTCTGAAATCATTATCCTTTAAATCATTAATTGATACTGAATGAAATAAAATCATTTGCTCTTTTGCTCTACTTAAAGCAACATTAATTTTCTTTTTTTCATCTTGAGCATCTATAATTGCATTTGGTTTGGCATTTTCATTATTGTTTAATCTTCGATAATCCAATGCAACTCCTAAAGAAACAAGCATAACATCACGTTCATCACCTTGAAATTTTGAAGGTTCTTCGATTATTAATTTATGAGAATCTAATTTTGCACGTGAAAATTCATCTAATAGTTTTATTTTTAATTCCTTTAATTTTAATGTATGTTTTGCAAGTCCCAAGCTTACTACACCAATAGTTTTATTTTGATATTCTCGGTCGAGTAAAATCTTTTTTAAATAATTATAAATGCTGTCTATTTCTCTTGAAACTATTTGATTTTCAACAAATGATTTTTCAACAAATACACTAATTTTAGGGTTTAATCTATTACCGTTTATTTGTTTCAAAGCTCGAAGACTATTATTGTAAAAATGCTTTTTAGAAAATTCGATTAATTCAGGAACACATCTAAAATGTTCGTTTAATTGTAAATCTGAATCTCCAGCTACTAATTTTGATAAATCAAAAAGACTTGTATCACTTCTAATTTGAATTAAATCTTCTCCTAAATATTCTAAATGTAGTCTTTTTTTATTATCAAATGAACTATTTTTTATCATAGATGTATTAGGAGAGGTTTGTTTGTCATCACCTACAACAATTATACTTTTTGCATAATATCCTAACAGCAAACTATTAAAATCAAGCTGACTTGCTTCGTCCACAATAATACAATCAAATATTTCAGGTTCATTACCTACAGAATTTAAAACATCATTAAACTTCATTATCCAACAAGATAATTTTTTGCTAATTTCAATACTTTTTTTTCTGACAGAAATTTGAAATTTTGCATTGTCTTTTATTCCTTTTTTTAAGCTATTATTATAATCTAAACTATAACTTTTTAATAAATTAATAAAATCTTGTTTTTCTTCATTAATAAAATTATTTCTGAAATTATTTTTTGCTAAATCAAATAATATATCACACTTAGTTTCATATATTTTTTTGTTTATGAACGAAATATCTTCTTTTGTTTTTTGAATGTCAATAAATTCATTTTTAATCAAATAAGAATTTGCGTTAGCAAATTCAAAATTTTCTTTAGAAATGTATTCTATCGGAACTTCATTAATGTTTTCAAAAGTTGATGGCAACAAAGATTTTATAAAATTTTCAGATGAAGAAAACTTATTTTCTAACAGTAATTCATTACTAATTGACTTTAAATTATTTAACAACTTATTGAAAGTTTCTAATTCACTAATATTTTGAATTGGATAAAATTCATTAAAATTTTGTTTTAGTTTTGATTTTTCTAAAGTTTTATTAATTTCTAAAAGTATGTTATGTGAGGAATTATATTTAAGTTCAATATCTTTTAATTTTTCAAAATTCTCTATATCAGCTATAGCTTTATCAGTTAATTCTTCAACATTAAATCTATCTATTTTTACAAAATTTGAAAAATTAATTATGTTTGTATTGTTTTTAATTTCCCCAACTATTTCCTTGTTTAATTTTACTTTAAATAGAATTAAATTAAACGTTTCATTTTTTGAAATCAAATCTGCCTTATCATCAAAATTAAAAACATAACCATTTTCTTGAAGTCGTTTAAAATTTTTATTTATTATGGAAATTGATTGAATAAATTCCTTTAGCTTGGTAATATTTTGAATTGAATTTGCTTTTGAACCATTAATTGTAATATCTTCTAAATAAGATACTTTTTTATATTTTGAGTCGAATTGTTTAGTTAAAAAACCAACTTTTTCATCCTTAATGAATGATTTATATGTTTCAATATCCAATAAATATTTATCCTCATTTTCGATAATATTTGAAAATGATAAATTAGTTTCAAAATTTTCTTTAATATGTATTGGTTTAATTTCAGATAGTAAATTTTCAATATCTCTAAACTTCTTTAAGACAATATCAGAATTTGAAAATTGATTTAATGTTTCTATAATTTTTGCTAAATCAACACTTAAAAACTTTTCTTTTAGTTTTTCATCTACATTTAATATTTTACTAATTCTATTTTTTTCTTCTTTAAGATTGACAAAATTCATGAAATCAAAATTCATAATTTTATCAGTTATTTCATTGAGGTCAAAATCAATTTTTGACGAAAAATTTGTTGAATGTTTTAATAAATTTCTATAATTTAAAATTGAATCATATAATTTATCAAAATCTTTAAGTTGTAAATTAGTTAATTCATCTTTTATCCAATTCCATTCTTTAGAATCTTTCTTTTCAAATTTTTCAACTATTTGGTAAGCTCTTAAATTATTGAAAGTATCATTAAGAAAAACTAAATTGTATTCTTTTTCTAAAGCAGATATAATTTTTGTTTTAAGATTTACATAATCGCTTTTTAAAGTATTTAATTCTTTAATTTTAGATTCAATATTCAAATAGAAATTATCTGTTAAGATACTTGACAAATTGCTAACACTTTTTTCCAATGAAAATCTTATGGAACCATCTTCCTCTCGATTTTCTAATTGAATTTTAGTAAAAATTAAATCATCAAAAGTTTTAGGGATTTTTTGAAGTAAAGATTCTAGTGCTTTATCAGTTTGAGCTGTAACTAAAACTCTTTTTCCTTGTGCCAAAAGTGAACATAATATATTTACAATAGTATGGGATTTTCCTGTTCCTGGTGGACCTGTTACAACTGTAAGTCTATTTTTAAGATAATTTTCATAAATCTGCTTCTGTTCATTATTGTATGGTAAAGGAAAAAAAACAGTAAAATCTTCCTCTGCGTTTAAGGAAGTTGCATTTTCTTTTTGTTTTTCAAACAACTCATCAATAAAGTAGTTTGATTTTTGGTTTTGATTTAAATATTTATTTTCAGGGTTTCTAATTAACAAATTGAACAATTCAGATTTGCATTCATTTTGACTTTGAAATTCAATAATTGAATCAATTAATTTTTCAAAATTTCTTGGTTTTTTTTGTTTAATATTTATCGCAGGAGAAAATGAAACTTTAAAAAAATCTAATTTATCTAATTCTACTTTTGGTTTAAATAAATAATTTTCAAATGATGAATTATCAGATAATGATTCCAAGTTTTGAATTAATTCTACAAACTTAGTTTCGTAAATATATTCGTTCCCAAATTTTTCAATTTCTCGTTCAAATGCACTAATTATATTATCACGATGACTATCTATAATTGGCAAATTGTTCAGAAATGAAAAATCCACATAAGGTATTTCTGATTTTGAAAAAGAAATTCTTATTGTATTTTTATTAAAAATCGAAAGAGTTAATGGAAAATGAAATAAATGTTGATTTATTATTGATATCTTATTAGAGTTATTTTTTTTAGAATATCTTATTAATCCTAAACTTAAAACAATTTCTAAGTTTGTATCATTTAACAAATCATCGTAAGCATTAAATAACTTATTATGAATTTTTTTGCACTTTTCAAAACTTTTAATTTTTGCGATATATTGTTTTCCAATATCTGAATTTTGAAAATTTGTTAGTTCATTTTCATCATTGTTAATGCTGTAAAATTTGTTTCTAGCTTCGTCAAATTCTATACATGAAATGAAATTACTTGGTATTGTAATATCAGGTTTAAATGGTTTTTCTAAAGAAAAAATTATAGCTTGTTTAGTAAAATTGTTTGTAAATATTTCATTTAAGTTTGTCGTACAAATTTTTGATTCTAACAATACTTCAATATCATCAACCCAAATAAAGTTTGAAGAAATACTTTTTGATAATACGTCTTTGACACCTCTTTCAAGAAGTTTTTTGTATTCTTTTAAAAAAGTTATGTATTGATTAATTGACTTATCCATTTAATTAATAATCATTTTATATGTTTGAGGTTTTATATTCATCATTCTATTAAGTAGGTTGTCAAATATATTT
>JAIFLT010000031.1 GCA_020048955.1 Flavobacterium sp. | reverse complement strand
ACTTCGTTTTGCTTGTATTGATTGTAATAATAAGCAGCAATTTGATTCACACGATTTTGTAAGGAAATATCCACCGTAGTTTTGATACGTTTTCCTTCGTCAGTTTTGGCTACGCGTTGTAATAAATGAGGTGCGATTTGAGGAACATTATATGGTTTTTGCGGCAACGGTTCTTGTATAGATAAATGATACGTCATTTTATCAATGATATTTTCTTTGTATAATTTCAACAAAAGTGTGTTGCGTTTTTTAAGCAATTTCTGTTGATTTTTACCAGGATAAATTAAACTCGGAGCATTGGGTAAAACTGCCAAAGTAGACGTTTCTGCCCAAGATAATTGATGCGATTGCACACCAAAATAACGCCAAGATGCCATTTCTAATCCAACAACATTTCCGCCATAAGGTGCGTGAGCTGCATATAATTCTAAAATTTTTTCTTTAGAATGACGAAATTCTAATCGGGTGGCAAGAATAATTTCTATTACTTTTTCAAAATAGGTGCGTTTTTTATTTTTGCGAGACAAACGAATCACTTGTTGTGTCAAGGTACTTCCGCCACGAACTACTTTTCCTGCGCTTCGATTTTGTTGAAAAGCTTTTACCATTGCCACAGGATTAAAACCCCAATGATAATTGAAATGTTCATCTTCAAAATACGTTATACATTTCTTGAACTTTTCAGGAATACTATCTTTGGCAGGAAAACGCCATTGTCCATCGCGAGCAATTTTGGCCGCTAAAAGTTCGCCATCTTTACTTTCAATTACAGTAGAATAAGGTTCTTCAAAAAGTGTTCTAGGCAAAGAAAAATAGTAAACCACAAGAAGAATAAATGCCATAGCCGATTTCTTTTTGTTGGTTTTAATGTATTTTAAAATTTTCCTAACAGGTTTTTTTAACCTGTTAGGTATGTTTGAAAAAATAGACATTTATTTCTTTACTGATATTATGTTTTCAATCTGTTAGTTGCTTGTTTTCTAATTATTTTTACCTAACAGGTTATTTATTCTTGTTAGGATAAAAATCATAGATATTTTTCAAAAATCAAACTTATCTATTTCATCAATTAAGCCTTCAAACTTGATTTGATTTTCATTATGATGAAAAATAAAATTTTCTTTTCCTCCAAAAAGGTCAAAAATATATGCTCTTTTAATATTAGTATCTTTTTCAGATAAATAAGTTTGATATGATGAATGTTTATATATTGAAAAATCATCGGTAAACTTATGCTTTAAAGGATTTAAATGAATGTATATAATCAATTGTCTTAAATAGTCTTCTGTTTCAACTCTATTTCTTTGAGGATGTTCTTGAAATAAACTTCCTGTTCTGTCATATGCTTTGTTTACGCTTTTAGTATAGGTATTGAATAAATTTGAAAAAGGTAAATGTATTTTGTCAGTAAATTTTTCTGGAAAATCTTCTTTTTCTTTGATTTTAAAAGCTAAATGAAAATGATTTTTCAAGAGACAGTAGGCGTAAATATCTGCAATAGGTAAAAGGTATTTCTTCACTAATTGCAAGAAGTAATTATAATTTTTTTCTTCTATGAAAATGTTTTCTTTATTATTTCCTCTATTGTAAAAATGATAAATCGCACCTGACTCTAAAACATCTTTTTTCATTTTATTTTAATTTTTTTGATACCTAACAGGTCGAAAAAGACCTGTTAGGATATGAAAATTACTTCACCACTTCCACCCATTGACCTTTAGTTCGTGCCAAGAATTCATTATCATACATAGCTTCACATTGCAATCCTGGCAAATAATATTTACCTAAATAAGAAGCGTTTAATACCATTTTGAACGTTCTTGTTTCGCCACCACGAAGACTGAAATAATAATTGGCTCTATCATCGCGAATGTCAATATAATCAGCAACATTAGAAGTTGATTCACCAAATTCGGTATAACGTGTATTTACAATTTCGAATCCTGAAGGTAGAATTTGCGAAAGCGCAATGTTTTCAACTCGTTCATTTTTACGATTGGTTAGCGTAACTTCTGCAATGAATTCGGTTCCTTGAGCGATTTTGGTTACTGAAATTGCTTTTCCTTTTCGGTCTTTGAAAACTACGTTGGCGGATAAGTTGTTTTGAACCACATTTTCTTTTCCAACAGGAAGAATTCCACTATTTAGAACACGAACGAATATCGTATTATTCTTGTTGTTCTTGATAGTAACCGAATTTTTACCTGAAACTAAAGCTAAATTTCGTTGTGCAACTGTTTTATTAGTAGTAATCACAACTGATTTTCCACCATTTGAATATTGAACAGAAACGCCTTTGCTACCATTACTTTGGGCAAATTTAGACATGGCATACAATCCGTAAGCGGTTGTTTGTGTGCTCATCCATTGATTGCTTGAGAGATTTTTTGCCAATTTGCTTGCCATTGCAAATGCTTTTTGTTTTTGACCTAATAACACCAAAGTTTCCAATGCCATGGCACGATTTCTTTCGTTTGAACCATAATAATAGTAATAACCATCTTCGTTTTGTTCGTCTATCATTGATTTGCTTAATAACGCCAAACCTGCCGAATTTTGTTTGATAATGGCATACGTTGCCGCCAAACGCAACTTACTTTCGTTAGAAATTCCAACCGTTTCACGAAGTCTGTTCATGGATGCTAAATCGGCGGAACCTGCAATAGCTAATGTATAAAGACGGTAGGCCTGTGCAAAATCGTTATCATATTGTTTTTCAAAACGCCATTGTTTTGCCATTTTCTTTTGATAGGAAATCCATTTGTTTTTGAAAGAAATTGGTAAAACGTAGCCTTTTTTCTCCGCTTCAATTAAGAAATGTCCTGCGTAAGATGTTCCCCAATCGTCTGCATCGGCATTGCCTGGCCAATACGCAAATCCGCCATTTGCCACTTGGAAATTTCCTAATTTTTGGATTCCTGCCGTTACGTTTTTCTGGATACGTTGTTTGTAGGTTGCATCTAAATCCATTACATCATTCAAATACAATTGTGGGAAAACCGACGATGTAGTTTGCTCCACACAACCATGCGGATATTGAATTAAATAATCCAATCTTCGGCTAAAATCAACCGTTGGAACTGATGAAACTTCCATTTTAGATTTGTTGCTTCCGGCTACGCCAAATAAGTCCCAAGATATTTTCTTGCTACTATTTGGTTCAATGATAATATCGGTGTAAGTTGTTGTAACTGGATTCGGATTGGTAACATCAATTTCAAACTATTTGGTTCAATGATAATATCGGTGTAAGTTGTTGTAACTGGATTCGGATTGGTAACATCAATTTCAACATCATAAGTAGATTTTTCTTTTCCTGAGGTGGCGATGATTTGCACTTTTCCAATTCCTGTAATATTTCCAACACTTAAATTGAAATACGCCATTTTTTCGTCTGGCTCTGTGAATTTTACAATTTGACTTGCTTTTCCAAGAACTCTAACAGCATTATTAGTTTTGATTTGAAGGGTTACATTTTTGATGTTTTTCTCTGTTGCAAAAAGCGTTACTGGAATCGTAACATTTTCTGAAGGAGAAATTTTTCTTGGTAACGAAGCCAAAACCATCAACGGACTTTTTACTTGTGTTGCTTTTTCAGCCATTCCGTAAGCACTATTTTCTTTGTTGGCAGCCACAACCATAGTACGCACCGAACCAATGTATTTTGGAAGTTTAATTTGATGCGTTTTAGAATCGCCTTTTCCTAATTCGAACGGACCAAAATACATCACAACTGGTTTGAAACGATTGGCTTTTTTAGCTTTTCCGCCACCTAAATCGGCATCGCCACCAATAGCAAAAACCTGATTTACTTTTCCGCCATAAGCACCAATTACATCATCATAAATATCCCAAGTTCTAACGCCTAATGCTTCGCGAGTATAGAAACTATCCCAAGCATTTGGAGTTTTGAAACGCGTTAAATCTAACAAACCTTCATCAACAACAGCAATAGTATAAGTCATTGCTTTGCCTTGTTTTTCAGATACTTTTACATTCACAGTTTGCTCTGGGCGAAGTACCTCTGGCATTGAGATTTGTGGTTCTAAAACCGTGTTTTTATCAACAACTTCTATTGGAACAATTCCGTACATTCTTATGGGAGAATCATTTTTTGTAGAAGCATGAGGTTGTAATAAAGTTACATTTAGGTAAACATTTGGCGCCATTTCACCAGTAATTGGTAATTCAACAGAAGTTTCACCTTTTTTGGTTTTTGCCCAAAGTGTTTTTACAACTTTAGTTCCGTTTTCTACAGAAATTAAAGCTCTTCCGCCTTCACTTGATGGGAAGAATATTTTGGCAGTTTCGCCCACAGCATACTTTTCCTTATCGGTTGAAAAACGCAACATTGTCGCTGCTTTTCCATCTTCGTTTTTAGAACGAGCCGACCAATAGGGCGAGTCAACATAAACTCTTGTTCCTGTGGCATGACCGTCATTTGGATCGGAAACACGAACTAAATAGTTACCCCAGTCGTTTTCTGGAACCACAAATGAAACACTGGCTTTTCCTGAATAATCGGTTGAAACTCTAAAGTTTTTGTAAGCAATTGTTGAGGTTGACGAACTATAATTCGACAAGTTATCATTGGAAGCATCCCACCACCAACGTGATTCTAGTTTGTAAATGCGAACATCCAAATTCTGAACTGATTTTGGTTTTCCGTTTTCCGAAACGGCTACAATATCAAATCGGTTGGCTTTTCCTGTTTCCAATAAACCATATTTGTTAGGTTCAGGAGCTTTTACACCAATATAAGTTTGATATGGAGAATACGTTGTCGAAGCCACATCAGTAGAAACATCACCACCTTGTTCGTAAACTTTTGTGATGAAAGCAGCTTTCAACATTCCTGGTGCTTGACCTTGAAGCGTTGGTTTTATCGGAATGGATGCACGACCAGTTCCATCAACTTTTCCTGAAAAGATATTGATTTCTTCCGTTGAAAAATTTCTTGTTGGATCATCAAAAGTGTATTTGTCAAATCCTTTGAACGAGGTTACTTGTTGTGAGAATTTGGCTTGAACTTCGGTTTTTAAATCTTTTGCTACAGCACCGTGAAGCCATAAAACTTGTATGTTATTGACATTATTTTTGCTTGTTGAAAGCACAGCATCATTGAAACTATTTTTGATTTTTAAGCGATTAGGTTTGATGGTTTCAATTTTCAAACTTTTGTAAAAACGCGCACCACCAACACTTACTTCGGCTTCCCAATTTCCTGTTGGCGCACTTGATTGCGTTGGAACTATGAATTTATAATGACTTAAAGCCGTTCCTTTTAGAACCGATTGATAAACCGTCTTTCCACTTGGATCATTTACTCTAATTTTTATCGGATGATTTTCGGGTAATTTATTAGCGTTATCATTCAAAATAAACGACAAATATAACGTATCGCCTGGACGCCAAACTCCTCGTTCACCATACAAATATCCTTTTAATCCTTTTTGCAAGGTTTCGCCAGAAACATCAAAATCACTTACAGATAAAGACAATTCATCGTCTAATTTCACGTAAGTACTTTGGTCGCCTTTGGTAATAATTGCGAAATAGGCAATTTTTTCTAATTGAAACGACGCCACTCCATCACCATCGGTGCTTGAATCGGCAATTTTTTGTTGTTGGTAATTGTATAAAGTTACTGTTGCGCCTGAAACAGGATCAGTTGAAACAATATCGCTAACTGCAATAACTACCGATTTATCTGAACCGCGTTTAGCAATTACACCTAAATCTGTCGCTAAAATATTGGTCCCAATGGTTGTGTTGTTGTAATAATAATAGTCGGTGCAAGGATCAAGACTTTCTCTATAATCATAATCTTCTTCATAGTAATAATAGTCGTAATTGTTGCCACTATAATTGATGTCGTCTTCATTTTCTTCTTCCGAATCATCGTTTTCTTCTTCGTTATTTGGCGTTTCATTTCCGCATTTGTAAAGCGAATAGTTCTTTTTGAATGAAAATTCTACACGATAAATCGCACCAGGTTCTGGAGTTACAATTTTGGAAATATCCAAAGCATAGGTGTTCCATTTGGTGTAATCTAGTAGGTTATTTTGCTTTAATTCGATGGTTTTTTTTGCGACACCTTGTCCAACTTGTTTTAAATTTCGAGTTCCATTAAGTTCATTATTTTGCAAGAATTGCATGATGTTGTTTTTGTAAATTTTATACACTTTTACATCAACAGCATTCAAATTGGCGGCTTGAAAATTGATTTTTAAATTATTTGAACTTGGTAAAATCGTACCGCTTTTCAGTAATCGAACGGTAGGTTTTATTTGTTCAAACAGTAATTTTTCGGAATAATTTTGTTTCATTTTATAGCCGTATTCACTTTCAATTCCTTGAAAAACTTCGACTAATTTTGTTCCGGCAAACGATTGAATATTTGATTCTTCTTCAACAGCTTCAACTACTGGTGTGACATAAGCAGCAACTGAATCTACTGCAACCGCAGCAGAATCAACCGCAGCTGCTACCGAATCAACTGCAGCGGTTACACTTTCAGTAATAGTTTCAGAAGAATTTCCTTTATCAACTTCAGAATTTTTGGCTTCATTGCTGAAAAACACTTTCAAAACGTTGCCCATTGTAGCAAATTTCAAATTATTAGTGTTTTCAATGGCAATTAATCCTTTAAAATCTTGATCTCTTTTTAATGGATCGGAGAAATTTATTAATAAAGATTGGTTGTTTTCGTCGCCTATTTTAATATCTAAAACTTTGAATTGATTTTTACCTGGAATTGGATATTTCACTTCACCTTCTTGCTCAATATCAGCATCATCGCCATCCCAAGCAATCGTAATTTCGCTGTCGTCATCAAAACGTTTAATTTTGTCAATAGTGAATTTGAATTCCGTTGAAGTACTTGTAGCTTTATCGAAAATTATCTTTAAATCGTCTCCATTTTGCGTTGCTTTCAATAATTTTTGAGCATCTTCGAAGGATAGATTATCAGCTGTTTTAATTGTTCCGTTTAGATAATAAGTATCTCTATCGTAGGATTGTAGGTCTAAGGTATTGACAATAAAATCTTGTTTAATTGTTTTTATGGAAAAATTAAAATTCTCCAATTCTTTTGGCGTCTTATCGTTGATTTGCGAAAGGTGAAGCGTAATTTGATACAACGTATTTTGTTCCAATTTGTCTTTTGGAATAAATGCAATGGTATTATTAGAAAGTGCTACCACTTTTCCTGAAACACTTGGAGAAATATCGAACAAATCTTCGTCTAATTCTTGATTGGGTTTCCAATCACTTTTGTTGAATGCCAATTGCACACGAATATCAGAACTTACCGATACAAAACCAGAAGAAAAACTCGAGATATAATCCTTGTATAAAGTGAAGTCGGAATCAAAATCGGCAGCCGATTTTTTAGAACAAGAATGCAATACAAAGATTGCAAGAAACAAACCGATTAACTTGCTGGTTTTCATAGATGTAAAGGAATTAATGATTAGAACTTTTTTGTCTTGAAATAATGCTTTTTTAACACTTTCAATTAATGCTATAACAGAAATAAATTTTAAATATTGTAGTAAAAGTAAAATAAATTTTTGGACTATTTTTCTTGTAAAAAAGGAATTTATCTACTTTCTTTTTTCTGCAAAAAAACGTTTCATCAAGTCGCCACATTCTTGAGCCAAAATGCCTTGATTTACTTGGGTTTTTGGATGTAATTTAGTTCCTAAAGTTAAAAATCCGCGTTGTTCGTCTCGAGCACCAAAAACAATTTTGGAAATCTGACTCCAATACAAGGCACCAGCGCACATTTGACATGGTTCAAGGGTAACATATAAAGTGCAATCTTTTAAGTATTTTCCGCCAAGGAAATTGGCAGCAGCAGTTATCGATTGCATTTCGGCATGAGCGGTGACATCGTTTAATAATTCTGTTAAATTGTGACTTCGGGCGATGACTTTATTGTCAATTACAATTATGGCACCAACAGGAATTTCACCTTTTTCAAAAGCAGTTTTGGCTTCTTGCAAAGCTTTTTTCATGAAGTATTCGTCGGTGAAAGGGTTTTCCATATTTATTATTTGGCACAAATGATTACTAATTGTTAGTATGTTTATGCTATTAATTTTAAAAAAAAATTATAATTTGAAGTTTGTCGGATTTTGCAATGTTGAAAAAATGTCAAGTATGTAAATTCTATTTTGCTCTATTTTGTATACTATTTTAAAATTCCATTTCGGGAAAAACCTAATTTCATTTTTATCAAATAATGGCTCTATTGGATTTTTTTCAGGAAAGCTATTTAGTTTATCGCCTAAATCGAATAATGTATCTATAACTAGATTGGCGTTTTGCGGGCTTTGTTTATAAATATAATCATAGATGTCTTGAATAGATGCAATTGCATTAGGAGACCAAATAACTGGCTTCATTTTCTATTAATTTTTTTCTTTGCTTCTTCAGTAGTGTAACCAATCTCAACAGTTTCTGAAAAATTCATTATTTCTGTTAAGTGGTTTTTGTATGCAGCGGTTGAAAGTGGTTTTCCCGAAGTGGTGTAAGTATAAACGTCATTATCAAGTAGGGCTTCTATTTGACTTAATAATTGTTCATTTTGAATAGCCAATATTCTGTGAACGATATTTTTTCGTTGCGTTTCTACATTCATGACTTTAAAATTTTAATCAAATTTATAAAAAATAAATTCAATAACAAGATTTTGAGAAGTTAGGTTTAATACCAAATTCTGAAAGTCAATAACTGATTAAATTATTCTATTTTTGTGAAATGAAAAGCAACCTACTTCAAAACATCAATAATCCATCTGATTTGAAAAAATTAGAACCATCGCAATTGCCGCAATTGGCTAAAGAATTGCGTGATTTTATTATTGATGTGGTTTCAGTAAAAGAAGGTCATTTGGGCGCAAGTCTTGGTGTGATTGAATTGACCATTGCTTTGCATTATGTTTTTGACACACCCAATGATTTATTGGTTTGGGATGTAGGACATCAGGCTTATGGACATAAAATTTTGACTGAAAGAAAAGATAATTTTCACACTAATCGTCAACTTGGTGGTATTTCTGGATTTCCTAAACGTAGTGAAAGTGTTTACGATACTTTTGGCGTTGGACATTCGTCAACCTCTATTTCAGCAGCTTTGGGCATGGCAATTGCTTCTCGGTTAAAAGGTGAAAATAAACATCATATTGCGGTTATTGGCGATGCTTCCATTGCTAGCGGCATGGCGTTTGAAGGATTAAATCACGCTGGCGTTACAGATGCTAATTTATTGGTTATTCTAAATGATAATGCTATCGGAATTGATCCTAGCGTTGGTGCGTTGAAAAATTATTTGACTTCGGTTAAAGAAGGAAAAAATCCGAAGCAGAATAACATGATTAAGTCGTTGAATTTTGATTATTCCGGACCCATTGACGGACATGATTTTGATGCTTTAATTTCGGAATTGGAACGATTGAAAAAAGTAAAAGGACCAAAGTTTTTACACATCATCACTACCAAAGGCAAAGGTTTACAACAAGCGGAAGATGACCAAGTAAAATATCATGCACCCGGAAAATTTGATAAAACTACAGGAGAAATTCATAAAAAATCAGAGGAAAATTTACCGTTAAAATTTCAAGATGTTTTTGGATTGACTTTAGTAGAATTGGCAAGAAATAATCCAAAAATCATTGGAATTACACCTGCCATGCCAAGTGGAAGTTCGTTAAAATTTATGATGGATGCTTTTCCAGAAAGAGCTTTTGACGTTGGAATTGCCGAACAACACGCTGTAACTCTTGCAGCTGGAATGGCAACGCAAGGAATGGTGGTTTTTTGCACTATTTATTCTACTTTTTTGCAACGTGCTTATGACCAAGTGATACATGATGTGGCTTTGCAGAATTTACCTGTAATTTTTTGTTTGGATAGAGCAGGATTGGTTGGGGAAGATGGAGCAACGCATCATGGAGTTTTTGATTTAGCCTATTTGCGATGCATTCCGAATATGATTATTTATGCTCCAAAAGACGAAATTGATTTGCGAAATATTTTGTTTACTGCATCTTTAGGGTTAAATCATCCAATTGCTATTCGATATCCACGAGGAAGGGGAAAATATCCAAATTCCAAATTCCAAATTCTAAATTCCAAATTTCAGAATATTGAAATAGGGAAGGCACATTTGCTGAAAAGTGGCACTAAAATTGCGGTTTTATCAACTGGATTTATTGGAAATAATGTGAGTTTGGCTTTTGATAAAATTTCAAATACTGATGAAATTGCGCACTATGATTTTGGATTTGTAAAACCATTGGACGAAAAGTTGTTGCATAAAATTTTCAATTCCTTTGAAACCATAATTACAATTGAAGATGGCGTCATTAAAGGTGGATTTGGTGCTGCAATTATCGAATTTGCAACTATAAATAATTATAAAAACACTTTTAAAACTCTCGGAATTCCTGATGGTTTTATTGAACATGGAACAGTGGAAGAGTTGCAACAAATCTGTAAAATTGACGTTAAAAGTTTAGAAAAGCTTTTTTCTACTATTTGATTTCACGATTTTTGCGCAACTTTTTACTCTTTTTTGGATTTGCTATAAAGTGATTTTTTGAAGCTTAAAAGCAGCTTGCACAGCCAAAAATTACATTCAAAAGACTCGTTGAAGAAAATCAGTTATTGAAAAGCGAAAATAAAAATAAATTTTTTTCTAACTTTATAGTATAAATATTTGATAACCATGACTACAATAACGCTAAAAATAAACAAAAAAACTAAAGCTGGAAAAATGATTAGTTCGTTAATTGAGTTATTGTGTAAAGAAGAAAATGGTATTGAGATAGTAAAAAACAATTCGGTAAAAGGTATTGATGAAGCTATTGATGATGTAAAAAAAGGCAGAATAAATTCTTATAAAAATAGTGATGAACTATTTAAAAAAGTTTTGAATGTATAAAATTAGTACCACTAACAGGTTTGAAAAAAGTTTAAAACTTTGTAAGAAAAGAAATTACGATTTAAACTTATTAAAACTTGTAATCGATGAGTTGGCTATTAATGGCAAACTTCAACCAAAATTTAAACCGCACAAACTTAAAGGAAATTACATTAACTGTTGGGAATGTATATAAAACCAGATTGGTTGTTAATTTGGCAACAGAATGACGACGAGCTTGTTTTGCTATTTATGGACACAGGAACTCATAGTGATTTGTTTTAACCTAAAACCCTAAATCTAAAACATAACTCAATTTTAAAGCAAAATTATCTTCAAATTTTGGCAACGCATTTGGACCATATCGCATAAAAAAGGTCAATCCAAATCCTTTAAAAATTTGGTTTACTTCTACACCGCTTTCAAAAAAACCTCGTTCCATAGTTTTGTATTGTAGCCCAATGTGTTGTTCTGGTTGGTCCATTTCACCCCAAGCCATTCTTGTTACTACAGAAATGAGCGGTTTTATTTTATAAGCTAATTTTACTTTGTTGAAAGTATGTTTTACATGAAAACTCACATATTTGCTCGAGAAAAATTCATTGAAAAACATAGTTTCAAAACTATTTTTTCCGGCAAAGGTAATTCGTTTAAACAACGTTTCACGATTCAAATTATTGGGCGCAATACTATATAAATGAGTTAATGGAACGTTTCCGAAAGCAAATCCGCTTTGGAAAATTAAAGAAGTATTTTGCCCAGAAAGGAAAGGAATTTCATGCGTAATGCGCAAATCTACTTTTGAAAAGTCAAAATCACTGTCAAGTATATTTTCAAATGATTTTGTAAATTGAAAGGAGAATTTTGGAAATCTTTTTTCAATTTCAAGTCGTCCTGTAGGTGTTTGCATATAACCGCTATAAGGATTCCATTGAATTGCAAATTGCGCAGTTGTAAAGTTAAAATTGGAATATAATTTATCGTTTATATTATAAATGTATCCAAAAAGTGGTTGAATTTCTGTTCTCGCAAGGCCAAAATAGATGTCTGTTTTGGGAATGTATTTACTTTCAATAAACGAAGAATAAGTTTTGTGATTATAGAAGGTAGATATATTAATTGGTCGTGGATCATAAATCTTAAAGCGACGCGATTGTGTAGCAAATTGTATTTGCCCAATTTCACTCAAATCATCAACATAAGAGGCACTAATCCATGAATTGGTTTCTTTGCTTAGCAAATAGGAAGGTGTGATCCCGAATTTTAATTGATTGTCTTTAAATCCGTATGCAACATAGCCACTAATTTTGTATTTGTCAGATAGTTTATTGTTTGTAACGCCACCAATTCCTAATCTAAAACCTTCAAAATTGTTGAATTTTATCAACGTTTTTAAGTCAATATCAAAAAAACTTACAGGTACATAACCATTAATTATTTTTTTGCCTAAAAAGATTTTTTCCTCAATGTTTTCAGCAATAGACAAACTATCTAGATTGGTATAAGTACGCAATTTTCTTCTGTCTAAAGTGTCTTTTTTTAACGATTCCCAATAAGAATCGGGTTTAGACATACTGGCTTCTGGAACATCAATTTTGATGCTTGGTGTTTTGAAGGAAACGGCTTCATTTATTTTTATATCATAAGGTGTAGATTCTAGTTTGAGATACATTTGGTCGGAAGCATCTTTTTGCAATCCTTCAATGCTTGAATTGAATTTTATGGTGCCACCTAATATTTTTAAATCTTCGCTATTGTTTCCTTTTACAACAATAAATTTTCTTTTTTCTGGAAACCATATTTTATGATCTTTCAGATAAGTAAAGGTGTAAGTTGCATTGATATTTATAATTCCGTAAATTCTGTAAAAAGCTTTTGCAATGGCAAAATTTTCGGAATCTACAAATAGCAATCCTCTTAATTTGTTGGAATTTAGTTTTTTAGGTTGAAAATAAATTCTGTAAACCGTTCTATTTTGAATTTTTACGGTATCAATAATTTTGAAAACAAACAATTTTCTACCATAACTTGAAATGGGATTTCGAATAGGAATTTCAAGAATGTCTAAGCTATTTTCGTAGAGTGAATAGGAAACTAAATTCAATCCTAAATATTCATAAAGTGGTTTTTTGAAACCGGCCATTCTGGAAGCAATTAGTGTTTCTTTGATGCCCAAATTGTTGTGTTGTAATAAATTTACTTTTTCAGTTTGATAAATGTGTTGGTTTTCAACTAGTTTTTTAAATTTATAATTGGTAGAATCAAATTGCATTTTTTTTCTTCCAAAAAGCGATTTTTTGTACAATGTATCAATTTTACTTGAAATAGAATCTGGATTGGCGGTTACTAGTAAGTGTTCGTAATTTTTATATTCAAACGAATTTAAAGCTTTCTCGGGTTGATTGTTTTTCTTGTTTTCAATAACTTTTTTGATGATAACATTTACTTGATTTTCTGAAAAAATTTCTTTCTCTTTCATGGTATTGTTATTTACCATTTTTATGATTAAAAATTTCGCACCAACAGTTAAATGATAATTTTTATCATAATATCCTTTATAAGAAATAACTATTGGTTTTTTGTCGTCAGTTACTGTAATAGTAAATTTACCTTCCCAATTGGAGGAAATCGTTTTGTTGTTGTAAGTAATTTTTGCAAAAGCAATTGGTACCGTAGTATCATAATCAATTACTTGACCTTGCATTATTTTTTGCGAAATAGCATAATTGCAAAACAGAATAAATAGAAAAATCCAAAATTTTCTCATTTAAGATGATTTTGTTTTATATCGTGTAAAAGAATTAGGACAAATGTAGGAATAAAAAAATCCGCTCGAACTATCAAACGGATTTTAATATACCTTTAACGAAAGTTATACTTTCATTATTTCAGCTTCTTTTTGCACTAGATGCTCTTCTACTTTTTTAATAAAACTATCGGTTAGTTTTTGAATCGTTTCTTCGGCTACTTTACAAACATCTTCAGAAACGCCTTCTTTTTCTTGTTTTTTAATGTCAGTGTTTGCGTCTTTTCTATGGTTACGAATACCAATTTTTGCCTCTTCTGCCTCAGCTTTAGCTTGTTTTACTAAATCACGTCGGCGTTCTTCGGTTAGTGGCGGAACGCTAATGATGATTAAGTCACCATTATTCATAGGGTTAAAACCTAAATTGGCAATCATAATTGCTTTTTCAATAGGTTGTAACATGCTTTTTTCGTAGGGTTGAATGGTAATGGTTCTGGCATCAGGAACATTTACATTTGCAATTTGTGAAAGAGGCGTTTGTGAACCATAATAGTCAACAAAAACACTTCCCAACATTTGTGGAGACGCTTTTCCGGCTCTAATATTTAAAAAAGATTTTTCTAAGTGTGCTACAGAACCATTCATTGCTTCTCTAGCTTCATCAATTATAAAGTCAATTTCTTCCATTGTTTTTAAAGTTTAGAAGTTTAAGTTTTATAGGTTTAAAAGAGTAAGAGTTACTAATAAACTCTTACTCTTTTTTATATATTTACAATTGTTCCTACATTTTCGCCTTCGCAGATTTTTAGTAAGTTTCCTTTTTTGTTCATGTCAAATACCACGATTGGCAATTTGTTTTCTTGACTTAAAGTAAAAGCCGTTGTGTCCATTACGTTTAAGCCTTTTTTCAATACATCATCAAACGAAATATAGTCAAATTTAACAGCCGATTTGTCTTTCTCCGGATCGGCAGTATAAACACCATCAACACGAGTTCCTTTTAAGATTACATCGGCGTGAACTTCTACACCACGTAAAACGGCAGCGGTATCGGTTGTGAAGTAAGGATTTCCTGTTCCTGCACCAAAAATAACAATTCTACCTTTTTCTAAATGGCGAACAGCTCTTCTTTTAATATAAGGTTCGGCAATGGCTTCAATTTTTAAAGCAGTTTGTAAACGCGTCAACATTCCTTTGTCTTCTAGTGCACCTTGAAGTGCCATTCCATTGATTACAGTTGCTAACATTCCCATATAATCGCCTTGCACTCTGTCCATTCCGTTGCTTGCTCCGGCAACACCTCTAAAGATATTTCCACCTCCAATAACTATTGCAATTTCAACACCTTTGTCGTGAATTTGCTTAATTTCATCAGCATATTCGGCTAAAATTTTTGGGTCAATGCCATATTGTCTTTCACCCATTAATGCCTCTCCGCTTAGTTTTAGAAGTATTCTTTTGTATTTCATTCGTTGTGTTTTATTGTTTTTTAATGGTCTCATGCTGTCGCTTTCGCTCAAGTCATTTATTCTGAATTTATTTCAGAATCTCATCGTTTTTAAGATTCTTATTATTGTTTATGTTGTGTAATGCTGTCGCTTTCGCTCAAGTCATTTATTCTGAATTTATTTACTTCGTTAATTTACTTTGTTAGTGTCAGAATTTCAGCAATAAGATTCAATTTTGTTGTGCAAATATAGTTATTATATGATTTTATGAAATGAAGTCGTTTAAACTTTTTTGATTGAAGCGAAAAATCTGGAATAAAAATACAATTTTGCAGCCAATTGAAAAAAGTTTAAACGACTTCAAAAGTAATTTAAAAATTATCTTTCAATTGTTCAAATGATTTTTTTGCGGCTTGATAACCAATTTCAAAAATACTATCCATTTTGGATTTACTGGTTTCAAAGGTACTAAAACTTACCAAATCCTCTGGTTCTATAACCCAATCACAATGATTAAATTTCTGAAAATTAGAATTAGCAGAAAGTAAATCAAACGCTCTTGTAGTAACTGCTTTAATTGAATTCAAATCTTTTGCCTCAATTTTTTGTATCGGACTAACATAAACCCCAATAATAGTGTCGCATCTTCCTTGCAAAACATCGGTTGGAAAATGATTTAAAATACCACCATCACTGTATAAATTTCCGTTAACTTCATAAGGAGAAATTACTCCGGGCACTGCTGATGAGGCAAGAACAGCATCAACAATTCGAGAACTATTATTGAAAATTTTAAGTTTGCCTTTTACCATGTCTGTAGCTGTAATGTGCATTGGAATTGGTAAATCACTCATTTTAGCCTCTTTAAAAATTTCTTCAAAGTACTTTTTAAAAGACTCCGAATCAATAATTCCAGCTTTTTTGATGGTAAAATGTTTCCAATGAAAAAAGTAAATTGATTTAAAAAAAGACAAAATTTCTTCTGGAGTTTTACCCCAAGAATATAGCGAGCCAACGACGGCTCCTGCACTTGAACCTGCAATTTGTGTTGGTTTTATTTTCTGTTCTTCAAGGAATTTTAAAACACCAGCATGAGCAATTCCTTTAGAACCGCCTCCAGATAGTGCCAAGCCGATTGATTTTGATTGTAAATCCATTCCTGTTTTTTGTTTAGATAACGCCTCAGTGTAATTATTGTTACAATTCTTTTGTAAAAATAAAACTAATTTTGCAAATTAAATTTAACAATGATGAATTCAATTATTGAGAAAAGCTTGAAAAACAGTTTTACCTACCAAGATTATAGAAATTTTGTTACTAATTTGGCAAAAGAAAATAAAACTACAGGTCATGAACAAAGGGAAGATTTAATACATTACACACAATTGAACGAAGCCAGACTCCATCGATTGGATAAAACTCTTCAAGTTATTGATGAAGTGAAAACAGTTTTACAAAATCTGACTAAAAAATATACTTGGTTGGTTATTTCAGAAAGTTGGTGTGGTGACGCCGCACAAATTCTTCCGGTTATTAATAAAATGGCAGAAGTTTCAGATAGAATAGATTTAAGAATTGTACTTCGTGATAATCATGAAGATTTAATGAATTTATTTTTGACCAATGGAACCAAATCAATTCCGAAGTTAATTATTATTGATAAAGCCACCAATGAGGTTGTAAATGATTTTGGACCAAGACCACAAGGGGCAAAACAACTCATTTTAGATTACAAAGCAACTCACGGAATTGTTGATGAAACTGCCAAAATTGAA
>JAIFLT010000133.1 GCA_020048955.1 Flavobacterium sp. | reverse complement strand
TAATTCATTTGCTAAAACTGATGCTTTAGTGTAAGGTTCAATTCCTTTCAAATTTCCTAAATTATATTGGTGCGCAAACGCCTCTGTGTAAAGTTCAATTCTTTCGGTTCCTGTTGCTTTAGCGCCTTCTACCATTTCTAAAATTGGATCTACAAAAATAGACGTTCTAATACCGTTTCTTTGAAACTCTTGAATTACTTCTTTCAAATAAGATTGATTTTTTACAGTATCCCAACCTGCAGAAGACGTAATTGCTCCAATAGCATCTGGAACTAAAGTTACTTGTGTTGGTTTACATTCTAAAACTAAATCAATAAAATTGTGTTGCGGATTTCCTTCAATGTTGAATTCTGTGCAAACAATTGGTTTTAAATCGCGAGCATCTTGATAACGAATATGCCGTTCATCTGGACGCGGATGAATAGTAATTCCTTGCGCTCCAAACTTTTGAATATCTTTGGCTACTTGCAATAAATTAGGCACATTTCCACCACGAGCATTGCGTAAAGTTGCTATTTTATTAATATTTACACTTAATTTTGTCATAACTTTTTTTTTAAAATTTCTTTTTTGAAATTCTGATTACAAAAATACAAAGTTAAAATAAGGATTTATGTCCTAAATTTTGATTATTTTGCAACAAATATTGAATAATTGCTATGACCGAAATTACAGATTATATCACTAACGATTATAAAGCTATTGATAGTCAGCAAACTATTGCTGCTGTTCAAGACTTTTTTTTAGATGTTTCTTATTCTCATTTTTCTGTTTTAAATGAAGGCGTTTACATTGGAAGTATTGCTGCTGATGATGTAGAGACTTTTGATACTGATAAAAAAGTAGCTGACTACAAATATACTTTAGAAGGCTTCTTTGCCAGAAAAAATATGATATGGCTTGATGTTTTGGAAGTTTTTGCTAAAAATCATACCAACGTTGTACCAATTTTAGACGAAGAAAATGCTTACTTAGGATATTATGAATTAGAAGATATTGTAAAGTTCTTTCATGAAACTCCATTTCTTAAAGAACAAGGTGGAATCATTGTAGTAAAAAAGAGTCTTATAGATTATTCTATGAGTCAAATTACTCAAATTGTAGAAAGCAATAATGGTAAACTTTTAGGGTTATTTGTCTCTGAAGCCGATGTTGAAAGTGTTCAAATAACAATAAAAATTGCCCTTGGCAGTATGAATGACATCATTCAAACTTTTAGAAGGTATAATTATGAAATAGTTTCAGAGCATCATGAAGATAATTATTTGAACAGTTTGCGAGAACGCTCCGATTATTTGGATAAATATTTAAACATTTAAATCTAAAATTTTTATGAAAGTTGCCATCTTCGGACAATATTATCAAAACGACACTCGACCTATTATAAGAGACATTTTTTTGTTTTTCAATAACAACAAGATTGAATTGGTTATTGAAGAAAAATTTCTAAAAATATTATATGCTGAAGAAATTCTAAAAAAAGAGTACAAAACATTTAACGACTACAAATGTTTAGATGCAAGTTTTGATTTACTTATCAGTATTGGCGGAGACGGAACCATATTAAGAGCAGCAACCTACGTTAGAGATTCAGGCATTCCTATTCTTGGAATTAATGCCGGAAGATTAGGGTTTTTAGCCAAAGTTCAAAAAGAAAATATTGAGACCTTTTTGCAAATTGTGTTAAAAAAAGAGTACACCCTTTCTGAAAGAACGCTACTTAGCTTGGAATGTAATCCGGAAAACGAACAAATTAATGAATTGAATTTTGCCATGAATGAAGTAACGGTAAGCAGAAAAGACACTACTTCAATGATTACAATAGACACTTCATTAAATGGCGAACACTTAAACTCCTATTGGGCAGACGGATTAATTATTTCTACACCAACAGGCTCTACAGGATATTCCTTGAGTTGTGGCGGACCCGTTCTAACTCCAGAAGTTAAAGGGTTGGTAATCACACCTATTGCACCTCATAATTTGAATGCCCGTCCTTTGGTTATTCCTGATGATACCGAAATTAAATTGAAAGTTTCAGGTAGAGAAGAACAATATTTGGTTTCTTTAGATTCCAGAATTGCAACTCTCAATAACAATGCAGAATTAATTATAAGAAAGACACCTTTCAAAATTAATATGGTAGAAATTCCAAACGAAACTTTCTTAAAAACATTAAGAAATAAACTTCTATGGGGTGAAGATAAACGAAATTTATACTCTCCTTAAAATACTACTTCCCACTTTTTTACGTTAAATAGCAGTTCATTTTAAATGAATTTTATTTTAAACTTTAACTGTGTCAATTTTAATTTATTATAAATACTAATATCATGTTTTATTAGTAGCTATAATTGTTATATTTGCACGCTATTTTTCAATTAATGAAAAGGATATTTTTATTTATTTTTATTTTAGGATTAACAAAATTAAATGCTCAGATTCACGAAGTTGGAGTTTTCCTTGGTGGTAGCAATTATATTGGTGACGTTGGAAAAGCAAATTATGTTAATCCAAATGAGTTGGCTTATGGCTTAATTTATAAGTGGAATAAAAGTCCGAGACACTCATGGAGAATATCCTATACACAATCTAAAATCACCGCCAATGATTCAGATTCAGAGGTGCCAGGAAGATTTAAAAGAGGGTATGACTTTGAAAATAACATTAAAGAATTATCATTAGGTATGGAGTTTAATTTTTTTGATTTTAACCTTCATAATTTTGATCAATTAGTAACTCCCTACGTTTATTCGGGTTTGAGTTACACTAATTATGATGAATTATATGTTATCAATGGTGTTTCAAAAGTTGATATCAATCATGGTACCTTTGCAATACCTATGATTGTTGGTGTAAAATCTAATATCATGCCTAATTTAATTTTGGGAGTAGAAGTTGGAGCAAGATATACAATGACCGATAATTTGGATGGTAGCCTACCAAAAAATGAAAATTTGGAGCCCTTAAAATTTGGAAATATTAATAGTAAAGATTGGTATGTTTTTTCTGGTTTTACATTAACCTATACCTTTGGTGAAAAACCATGCTATTGTGCAGATTAAAAAAATATGAGTTTATTAGAATCAATAAATAAAGAAAATTTACCCAAACACCTTGCTATCATCATGGATGGTAACGGTCGTTGGGCAAAACAAAAAGGTTTGTTGAGAACTCTTGGTCATGAAAGCGGAACAAAATCTGTTAAAGTTACTGTGGAAACATGTGCAAAAATGGGTATAGAAAACTTAACCTTATATGCCTTTTCTACTGAAAATTGGAATCGTCCAAAACTTGAAGTGGACACTTTAATGAAATTACTTGTTGGTTCGTTAAGAAAAGAATTAAAAACATTACAAGAAAACAACATTCGCCTAAATTCTATTGGCAACCTATCTAAAATGCCTAAGTCCATTCTAAAAGAATTAAATGAGGTCATAGAAAAAACAAAAAACAATTCTCGAATGACTTTAACCTTGGCGCTAAGTTATGGTTCGCGAGAAGAATTATTAAATGTTGTTAAAAACATAAGTGATAAAGTTAAAAATAATATAATTTCAATAGACACTATTGATGAATCAATTATAAATGAGCATCTTTACACGCACAATCTACCTGATGTAGATTTATTAATCAGAACGAGTGGTGAACATAGAATCAGTAATTTTCTGTTATGGCAAATAGCCTATGCAGAATTATTTTTTACCGATGTTTTGTGGCCCGATTTTACAGAAGAACATTTATATGAAGCCATCATTAGCTATCAAAAAAGAGAACGAAGATTTGGAAAAACAAGTGAACAAATTAAACCATCCTAAAGTGTCGATAAATCACATAAAATCAATACTAACACTTTTATTTTTAGGAGTGGTTTTTCAATCAAATGCACAAGATCAATTGCAGTTTGACCAAGGAAAAAAATACATTCTTGCTAATGTAAATGTGTTGGGTAAAATTAGCTATAATCAACAAACCGTTGTTACTTTTTCTGGGTTAGAAAAAGGACAAAACATCACTGTTCCTGGAGAAGAAATTAGTGCAGCAATAAAAAAACTTGGCAAATTAGGTTTATTTAGTGATATTGATTTTTATGTAAATGAAATTAAGGGCGACAGTGTTTATTTAGATTTAGAAATTGTAGAATTACCTAAGTTAAGTGAAGCTAAATTTGTGGGTGTTAAAAAAAATAAAGCCGAAGAATTAATTAAAGAAAACTCCCTTACCAAAGGTAAAATTGTAAATGAAAATTTAATTACAACTACCAAAAATTATTTAGAAAATAAATACAAAAAAGACGGATTTTTCAATACAAAAGTTGCAATAAGAACCATAGCAGATAGCACTTCAAACACGGTTAATATGGTTGTAACTATCGACAAAGGAGACAAGATTAAAATTAAGCAAATAGCTTTTCAAGGCAACAAAGAGTTTTCTAATAAAAAACTCAAAAAGTCTATGAAAAATACCAAGATAGTTAATCCGATTAGAATTTTTAAAGCTTCTAAATTTATCAAAACTAAATATGAAGAAGATTTAGTAAAAATTGTTGACAACTATAAAGAAAAAGGTTTTCGTGATGCACGAGTTGTAAGTGATTCTGTTTGGTTAGACAAGAAAAAAAACAAACTCGCCATCAATATTAAAGTAGAAGAAGGTAAAAAATACTACTTTGGAAACATCAAATTTTTGGGTAACTCGGTATATTCCGATCAACTTTTAAGTACCATTCTTGGCATTAAAAAAGGAGACACTTACAATGGTGTTCTTCTTGAAAAAAGAGTTGCAGACAAAACCAAACCAGACGGAGAAGACTTAACTAATCTTTACCAAAACAATGGTTATTTGTTTTCTAACATAAATCCTGTTGAAGTAAAAACGGCTAATGACTCTATTGATTTTGAAATTAGAGTTACTGAAGGTCCAATTGCTTATTTCAATAAAATTACTGTTGTTGGAAATGATAAAACCAATGATAAAGTAATTTACAGAGAGTTAAGAACTAAACCAGGTGAAAAATACAGTAAAGACGACTTAGTAAGAACCATTCGTGAAATTGGGCAATTAGGATTCTTCGATCCTGAAGCCATCGATCCAAAATTTAAAAATGTCGATCCAACGGCAGGAACTGTTGATATTGAGTATAATTTAGTTGAAAAAGGATCAAGTCAAATTGAACTTCAAGGAGGTTATGGCGGTGGCGGATTCATTGGAACCCTTGGTTTATCTTTTAACAATTTTTCTGTAAAAAATATTTTCAAAAAAGATGCCTACAGACCGCTTCCAATGGGTGATGGTCAAAAAGTAGCTCTACGATTACAAGCCAGTACTTTCTTTCAAACGTATAGTTTATCGTTTTCAGAACCCTGGTTTGGCGGAAAAAAACCAGTAAGTTTTTCTACATCGTTATCTCAAAGTAAACAATTTTTATTTGGGGGTAACGCTAATAGTGTTGATAAAAGTAAAAGTTTTAACATAACCTCATTATCTGTAGGTATAGCTAAAAGACTTACAGTACCCGATGATTATTTTACACTTTCTAATGCAATTAGTTTACAATACTATGATTTGAATAATTATAACACGGGTCTGTTTACATTTGGAAATGGTTCTTCAAGAAACCTCGCTTTTAATATTGGATTGAGCAGAAACAGTAAAGGTAATAACCCAATATACCCAACCAAAGGATCTGAATTTAGTCTTTCAACGAAATTTACGTTACCTTATTCTTTATTTAATGGTATTGATTATGCCGATTTAAAAAATCAAGCTGCCTACAAAAAAAGATATGTAGCATCTTCTGTTCCAGATCAGAATTTTGGAGCAGATGGCGTTAGAATTTATGATGGTGATTATATTAAAGAAGCCACAGTTGTAAATCCATTAACAGGACAAACCGTTACTGGTAATATTAGAGTAAATGATTTTAGCGAAGCAGATCCAGACCAAGCTAAAATTGATCAAAAAAGGTTTGATTGGTTAGAATATTACAAAGTAAAATTTAGAGCCGATTGGTTTACTAAATTATATGGAAACGATCAAAACGCACTTGTTTTAAGAACATTAGGAGAATTTGGTTACTTAGGCGCGTACAATTCTGCAAGAGGAGTTGTTCCTTTTGAAAGATTTTTTGTTGGTGGAGACGGATTAGCCAATTTTGCCTTAGACGGTCGTGAAGTAGTGCAATTAAGAGGTTATCCAAATCAATCGTTATCCTCTGTAAGTGGTGGTGCAATCTATAATAAATTCTCCTTAGAATTAAGATATCCTATTACATTAAAAGCACAAGCATCGATTTATGCCCTATCTTTTTTAGAAGCCGGAAATTCGTTTGACAATTTTAAAGACTATAATCCGTTCTCTCTACAACGATCTGCCGGTTTTGGAATTAGAGTTTTCATGCCAGCCTTCGGATTATTAGGAATTGACTTTGCACACGGCTTTGATGCCGTTCCAGGTTTAACAGAAAAAAGTGGATGGCAAACCCATTTTATTATTGGTCAACAATTTTAGTATATTTGCCTAACATTTCTAAAACTTAAGTTTATGAAGAAATACATTTTATTAGCATTAATTGTAACATTAATTGCAACAAACGATGCAAATGCGCAAACAAGAGGAATCAAGATTGGCTACATTGATATGGAGTATATCTTAGAAAAAGTTCCTGATTATGCTGAGGCAAATAACCAATTAGAGCAAAAAGCAGAAAAATGGAAGCAAGAAATTGAAACCAAAAAAAATGATATTGCCAAGTTAAAAGAAGCTTTAAAAACCGAGAAAGTTCTTTTAACTAAAGAGCTTATTTTAGAAAGAGAAGAAGAAATTGCTTTTCAAGAAAACGAATTGATGGAATATACTCAGAAAAAATTTGGTCCAAATGGTGAGTTAATTGTTCAAAAAGCAGTTTTAGTTAAACCAATACAAGATCAAGTTTTCAATATTGTTCAAGATATTGCTGATGCAAAAAAATACGATTATGTTTTCGATAAATCATCTGATTTAACAATGCTTTTTGCTGCAAAAAAACATGATATTAGCGATAGAGTTGTTAGTGCTCTTACACGTTCTGAGAAAAGAAAAGAAATGTCTAAAAAACAATTGAAACTTGAAGAAGAGAGAGAACGTAAACAAGAAATGATTGATGATAATCCGCTACTTTCTGAAAGACAAAAACAAAATGAAGAGCGAAAAGCAGCACGTCTTAAAATGATTGAAGACAAAAAACTTCTTGCCGAAGAAAAGAAAGCAGAAGCTGATGCAAAAAGAAAACAATTACTTGAAGAGAAGAATAATAAAAAAAATGGCATAGTTTCTGATAAGCCTAATTCAGACAACAAAGATGCAGACAAAAAAACAGACGAAGTAGCAGACAAAAAAGCAGCAGTTGAAGCTCAAAAGAAAAAAACTTTAGAAGAAAGACAAAAGCTAATTGACGACAGAAAAAAAGCAGCCGAAGAAAAAAGATTAAAAATATTGGCCGATAGAGAAGCGGCGAAAAAAGCAAAAGAAGACGCGAAGAATAATAAACCTTAAATAAATAAAAACAATAATTAATTAATTCGAAGAATGATGAAACAATTTAGAACTTTTTTAATAGCAGCGGTAGCTTTATTTGGATTTCAAACAATGAGTGCTCAAACAAAAGTAGCCCATGTTGATACTAACGAAATTATGACTAAAATGCCTGCAGTAATTGAGGCTCAAAATCAATTGAAAAAAATTACTGACACTTACTCAGCAGATTATAAAACGATGGTAGATGAGTATCAGTCTAAAATTAAAAAATATGATGCTGAAGCAGCAACAGTAACAGATGCTGTAAACCAAACACGTCAATCAGAAATGCAAGACATGGGCAAAAGAATTGGCGAATTTCAAGAAACTGCTCAAAAAGATATACAAAAGAAAGAAGCAGATTTAATGAAACCTATTACTGAAAAAGTAAAAGCTTCTATTCAAAAAGTAGGAAAAGCTAAAGGTTTTAATTATGTTTTAAATGCTGGTGACTTACTATTAGCTGACGGAACAGATATTACTGCCGATGTAAAAAAAGACTTAGGATTTTAATTTGATATAAATTTACTCCTACTGAATTAATTTCAGTATTTCAGATTTTATCAAAAAAAATATTAACTGCTCCAATGAATGGAGCAGTTTTTTTTTACATTTGTTTTATGACAAACAACAATCCAATTGGGTTATTCGATTCGGGCATTGGTGGCACTTCTATTTGGAAAGAAATTCATCAACTTCTTCCTAATGAAGATACTATTTATCTTGCCGATAGCAAAAATGCACCTTATGGTCAAAAATCAAAAGAAGAAATTATTCATTTGAGTTGTAAAAATACCGAGTTTCTTCTTAATAATAATTGTAAGATTATTGTTGTTGCCTGCAATACAGCTACTACCAATGCAATTAAAGAATTACGTGCAAAATATGATGTTCCTTTTATAGGCATAGAACCTGCTATAAAACCAGCAGCTTTACATTCTAAAACACAAAAAATAGGAATTCTTGCCACTAAAGGAACACTAAATAGCGAATTGTTTTACAAACATGTAGAACAGTTTAAAGACATTCAAATCATTGAACAAATTGGATTTGGTTTAGTTGAACTAATTGAAAATGGCGCAATAAATTCTAAAGAAATGAAAGGTTTATTGAAAAAATATTTAAACCCTATGATAGCGTCTAATATAGATTATTTAGTACTTGGCTGCAGCCACTACCCATACTTAATCCCTCAAATTAAGAAAATTCTACCATCAACAATTAAAATAATTGATTCTGGTGAAGCAGTTGCCAAACAAACCAAAAAAATCTTAGAAGAAAAAGTAGGTTTTAGAGAACTAAACCAAAAAAGCAAGCAACTTTTCTATACCAATACCAACCCAAAAGTACTCATTGACATTCTCTACAATACGTTTGAGGTTTTAGAAAAAGACTTCTAAATCCCTTTGCTTTCATAATGTTAGCAAAAGTTAAGCTCAAATAGAGTATCTTTGCAAAAAAATAAAGCATGAATAATTCTAACAATAAAAAACGAACTGGACCCAGCAAACCAAGTGGTGATAGAAAAAAATCTACCACAAGTTCTAAACCTGCCATGGACAAACGTTCTCAAAATAGAAAACCTGTAGTTAAAAAAGATTCTCCAAACGTTCCAAAGCCAATAAAATCTGATGAAATTCGTTTAAACAAATACATCTCCAATTCAGGTGCTTGCTCGCGTAGAGATGCAGATATTTACATTCAATCTGGAAATGTAAAAGTAAATGGAATTGTGATTACAGAAATGGGTTATAAAGTTAAACCTGGTGATGTTATAAATTTTGATGGCGCTACTTTAATGCCAGAAAAGAAAGAATATTTTGTTTTAAACAAGCCCAAAAACTTCACTACCTCTAATGAGGAAGATGGAGATCATAGAAATGTTTTAGAACTTATAAAAGGAGCAACTACCTCAAAAATGCAACCCATTGGTAGAATGGACAAAAATACCACTGGTTTATTAGTTTTTACAAATGATACAGATATTATAAGAAAATTTAGTTTGCCAAATCAAAAATCGCCAAAAATATATCAGGTTACCTTAGATAAGAATTTGAAATTTGAAGATTTAGAAAAAATTTCAAAAGGAGTAACACTTGATGGGCACAAATTGTTTGTTGATGAAGTAAGTTATATTGAAAATGAACCTAAAAATGAAATTGGCATCAAGTTAAGAACTCCCAATGTAAAAGTTGTTAGAGCCATATTTGAAAACTTTAACTACACTACCATAAAAATTGATCGCGTTGCCTTTGCAGGTTTAACCAAGAAAAATCTTCCAAGAGGAAATTGGAGGGCCCTAACAGAGCAAGAAATAATTAATTTAAAAAACATATAACCAAGCACAAGCTTGGTTTTTTTATCCGTATGACAACACAAAAAAACTTATCTATAGCCCATGCTTGGTTTGAGGCGTTTAACACACATAATCTTGAAAAATTACTTTCATTGTATGATTTAGAAGCAGCACATTTTAGTCCGAAATTAAAAATAAGACATCCCGAGACTAATGGATTAGTAAAAGGACAAGAGGCACTTAGCGCATGGTGGCAAGAGGCATTTGAACGTTTACCAAGTTTGCACTATAAAGTAACATCATTAACCGCCAACTCAGATAGAGTATTTATGGAATATACCAGACATGTAGATAATGAAGACGCCATGTTAGTTGCAGAAGTATTAGAAATAAAAGAAGGACTTATCGTTGCCTCAAGGGTTTATCATGGCTAAGAAAAGCTAAAGCACTATTTTTAATAGAACAAAATGCTATCGTGTTTATAAATTTTGTAACTTTAATCTTTTAACCAAATAAATAAAATTATGGCAGTATTAAAAGTTATAGAAGTCCTTGCAAGCTCAGAAAAAAGCTGGGAAGATGCAACACAAAAAGCCGTTGAACAAGCAGCAAAATCATTAAAACATATTCGTTCTGTATATGTTCAAGAACAGAGTGCTGTTGTTAAAGACGGAAAAATAACCGAATATAGAGTAAATTTAAAACTTACTTTTGAAATTGAATAATTAATAAAAATTTTAACCAATATAAAAAACAAAAATTATGGGATTAGGTGGATTTTTTAAAAATTTATTTGGCTCAGCCAAAGAAAAAGCAAGTGAAGTAGCCGATAAAGCAGAAGTTTTGGCTGAAGAAGCCATTGAAAAAGTAAAAGAAACTGCAGCACCATTAGTTGAAAAAGCAGAAGAATATGCGGAAATTGCCAAAGAAAAAGTAGCCGAATATGTTCCTGTTGCTGAAGAAGCTATTGAAAATGCAGTAGAAACTGTTAAAGCAAAAGCTACCGAAATGGCTACTAAAGCAGAAGAAATAGCCGGAAATGTGGTTGATACTGTTAAAGAAAAAGTAAACTCCTTTACAGGCGATGCCGATGAAACAGCACCAGCAAAACCTGCAGAAGAAACAAATAGAGTTGAAGAAGATGCCGATTAATTTTGGAAAAAAACTATATTTGCAAAAATTTAAGTCACACTTTTTAGTGTGATTTTTTTTATTATGGAAAAAACACTTCACATTAGCAGTATAGAAGCATACACAAAACAATTTTTTGATGTATTAATTAGTTATTCGCCAAAGTTAATTTCGGCACTTATCATTCTAATTGTTGGTATTTATGCCATTCGATTTATAAACCGATTGGTAAAGAAAATAATGGTTAAACGTGAGTTAGACCCAACACTTTCAAAGTTTTTAGCCGATATTCTAAATTGGGTATTACGAGTTTTGCTATTTGTAACTTTTATATCAAAACTTGGCATTGAAACTTCTTCTTTTGTAGCCATTTTAGGCGCTGCTGGTTTGGCAGTTGGTCTTTCGCTTCAAGGCTCTTTGTCAAATTTTGCTGGTGGCATGTTGATTATTCTTTTCAAACCCTTTAGAGTTGGCGATACTATTGAAGCGCACGGAGTAATAGGAACCGTGACAGAAATTCAAATATTTGTTACCAAGCTTACTTCAGCAAATAATCAAACTATATTTATTCCGAATGGAATTTTATCTAATGGAATCATTACAAACTTTTCTGTTGAAGGAATGAGACGTGTTGATTTGGTGTTTTCACTTTCTTATGAAACGAACATCAAAGAAGCAAAAGAAATTGTTTTGGAGGTCATGACCAATCATTCTAAAGTTTTGAAAAATCCAGAACCGATGGTTGTTGTAAAAAATTTGACTGATAATGCTATTCATTTAGCCATTCGCCCTTGGTCTAAAAACGAGGATTTTATTGAAGTTTCTTCCGATATTTTAGAAAATTGTAAAGCTGCTTTTGATAAAAAAGGGATTATAATTCAACCTTTTGTGAGAGAAAATTCTAAGTAGTTTTAGTTTGCATCATAAAATCTTTCAAGTAATACGGTTCAAAATAAGCCACATCTTCAAAAGAATTATCTAAAAATTTTTTATAGGAAATAGCACTCATTTCCTTAGCTGAAGGATAAAAAACAGTGTCAACAAAATTAAAATTAGATTTAGATAGTATCGTTTTTGCTTTCTCGTTAGTATCTCCAACGAAATATACTGCATCCTCTATATCTGAAAAACTAGAACCATCGAGTATTTCGGCTTGAACTTCTCTTATCATTTCAATTTTTGCATTAAAAATGGCACTATAAACTTCCATTCTTCTCGCATCAATCATCGGAATGATAATTCCACTTTCTATTTGCAATTGACTTGCTAAAACGGTCAAAGTATCAACTGAAATCAATGGAATATCTAAGGCATAACATAATCCTTTAGCGGCAGAAACACCAATTCGTAATCCTGTATATGAACCTGGACCTTGACTTACGGCAACAGCACTTAAATCAGAAAAATTTATTTCAGTTTCCTTTATAATTTCTTCCATAAAGACATGCAATTTTTCAGCATGAGAAAAACCTTGTTCAGCCATTTCTTTACATAAAATAGTCACACCATTTTTAGCTAAAGCTACAGAACAGTTTTTAGTAGCCGTTTCAATGTTAAGAATATAACCCATTTAAAAAATAATCTATTGAAGTTCTATTTTTTTGGCTCTTCTTTTTTGCCAGTAATTTTTACTTTATCTCCAGAATTTAAATTTTTAGAAACGGTTACATAAGGACCAACAATCACTTCATCTCCTTTTTGAAGTCCAGAGATAATTTCGATGTTGGTATCATCTTGAATTCCTGTTTTAACTACTTTAATTTTAGCTTTGCCTCCTACTTTTACAAAAACACATTCTAGTTTTTTGTCTGATTTAGCTTTCACTTTATTTTCTTCTTCTCCTTCTTTTACTTCAAATTTTTTAGTTGCTGCTGTATCCGATTTTATTACTACAGCACTAATTGGCACGCCAATAACTTTCTCTTTTCTTGTAGTAATAATATCAACCGTAGCGGTCATTCCTGGTCTAAAAGGCGAATACGTATTGGGTTTTCCTTCGATTAAATCTAAATACGATTCTTTCAAAATTCTAACTTTAACTTTAAAATTGGTTACTTGATCGGCAGTAGTTGTGGAACTTGCAGAATTGGAAATACTGGTTACAATGCCTTTAAATTCTTTTTTTAAATAGGCATCAACCTGAATATTGGTTTCGTCGCCAATGTTTATTTTAACGATGTCATTTTCATTTACATCAACTTCAACTTCCATATTATTTAAGTTGGCAACTCTTAAAATTTCAGTTCCGGTCATTTGTTGGGTTCCCAAAACTCTTTCGCCCAATTCTACATTCAGCATAGAAATTGTTCCATCTGCTGGAGCATAAATTGTAGTTCTTCCTAAGTTGTCTTTTGCTTCTTTTACCGTTGCATTGGCACTTTGAACACTATAATAAGCCGATTGTTTACTCGCTTTGGCTACTTCAAATGAAGCAATAGCTTTATCCCAATCGGATCGAGAAATAATTCCTTTTTCGTACAACGATTTGTTTCTGTCATAATTGGCTTGAGCTTCTTTAAAAGAGGCATCGGCTTGACTCAATCCTGCTTTAGTTCCAGAATAATTAGACACTGAACGATTCAACCCAGAAGTGTACAAATCGGGATTAATTTTTACTAATAAATCGCCTTTTTTAACCACTTGACCTTCTTTTACAGGCAAAGCAATAATTTCGCCTGATACTTCTGAAGATATTTTTACTTCAATTTCGGGCTGAATTTTTCCAGTGGCAGAAACTGTTTCTATGATTGTTATTTCGTCCACTTTGGCAGTTTCAACTTCTGTAGAATTATCTCTATCACCAAAAGCACCTGATTTTGATAATACGATTAACAAAACTACTACTCCTAAAATAACTCCAGTTATTATGTAAATTTTCTTTTATTTTGATAATACGATTAACAAAACTACTACTCCTAAAATAACTCCAGTTATTATGTAAATTTTCTTTTTTGACATGATTTTATTTATTTTTTATATACGTATTATTTCTTGCATGAATACTTAAAGCTCCAATACCACAAATAAATGCTGTGACAAAGTTATCAGAATTTCGAAAGTACATTATTATCAATCCAACAATTGCTCCAATGGTAAATGCTTTTAAACTTTCTAGTAATATTTTCTTATCCATAATTATTTTTTTATAATTGGAATTCCAAAATAAAATTCTAAAACCTTAGTTTTAAAAACATAGTCATACTTTGTTCTTAAAACTTCTGATTGTGCATTTTCTAATGCAATTGTTGATTGTGAAAAATCAAATGCATTCATCAAACCAACATTATAACGTTCTTTAGAAAAATTAAAAGCTTGTTTTCTTGCCTCAAGTGATTTTTGAGCTGCTTCAAAAGATTTACTAGCATTAACTACATCATTATAAGCTTGATATACATTGCGTTCTAAATCTAATTCTGCTTGTTTTAATTGAAACTCAGTTCTTTCTTGATTTATTTTTGCACGCTTTACTCTACCTTTTGTAGCAAAACCATTAAAAATAGGCACATTTAATTGAGCTCCAACTGCCGTCCCATCAAATAGCGATAATTGATCAATAAAATTAAAAAACGGATTCTCAGACCAACGTGTATTATATCCTATAAATCCTGATAGGGTTGGCAAATATGAACTTTTTGAAATTTCAAGATCCTTTTTAGCTATTTCGACATTAGAAGTTGCAATTTTAATGTCTTTAACAGACTCTTTTGCTTTTGCTAAAATACTCTCTTGGGTTTCATTTATAACGCTAGAAACAGGAACATCAACAGGAACATCAGACACATCAAAAGTACTATATTCTTCAATTAATAATGTTTGACATAATGCAATTTTTGAAATAAGCAACGTATTTTCTGTTCCTATAATTTGTTGTTGTTGTGTTGCGTCTGTAGCTTGCAATTCAAAAATATCACCTGCAGGTAAAGAACCAGCGTCAATAAGTTTTTGAGTACGTGCAATATTCTCTTTTGTTATGATATTTTGGTTTTTCTGAACTTTTAATTGTTCTTTATTGAACAGTATTTGTAAATAAGAATTTGCTATAGACAAAGAAATATCATCTTTCATTTTGTCTAAACGATATGAATTTGCAATTTTATTTAATTTTGAACGCTGCAACGTTTTCCAATTTACTAATCCATTAAATAAATTTACATTTGAATTTAGTCCAGCAGAAAAAGATTGAAAAGTTTCATTTTGAAATTGGTTTGTAACCGGATTTATACTAGCACCTGTATTTACGCTGAAGTTGGCATTACCATTTAAAGTTGGTAAAAAATTTCCAACAGCTTCCATTTTTTCAACTTCTGATATTTTTAAATCTAATTCAGATTGTTTTATGCTAATATTATTTTTTAAAGCATAATCAACACATTCTTTGAGCGTCCATTTTTTTGATTGAGCTTGGGATGAAAATCCAAAAACTAATGTAAAAAGGAAAATTATTTTAAAACCTACGTTTTTCATGTTTATTTTAATCAATAGTTAAAATACAATAATGCAAATTTAAGCGTTTTATCAT
>JAIFLT010000178.1 GCA_020048955.1 Flavobacterium sp. | reverse complement strand
TGAATTTAGCAAAGAAACCAGAGAAAATTGGAATTCCAGCCATAGATAAAAGAGAAGCACTCAATACGGCTGCCATTACTGGATTGGTTTTTCCAAGTCCGTTGAAGTTTAAAATATCTTCATTGTCTTTATTTCTTGTAACATTGATGATTACTGCAAAGGAAGCAATTCCTGCCAAAGCATAAGCAACCGTATAATAAAGTAAGTTCCCTGATGAATTAGATAGACTTAATAAAGTCATCATCATAAAACCAGCATGAGAAATACCTGAAAACGCCAGCATACGTTTTACATTATTTTGGCGTAAAGCCATAATATTTCCAACAGTCATAGAAGCAATTGAAACTATTACGATAATATTTTGGTATGCCGAAGAGATATCAGCATTCATCGTTGATAATAATTTATATAATGTTGCAAAAGCCACAACTTTTGCTAAAGTACTCATTGTAGCTGTTACAATTGAAGGCGCACCTTCATAAACATCTGGAGCCCAAAAATGGAATGGTACAGCAGCAATTTTGAATAACATACCTACAGTCAATAACGAAATCCCTATTGGAAACCAAATGGGTAATTCTGCTGAGCGCGACATTTCGCTAATTTCTGTTACATCAAAACTTCCCATGGCGCCATAAATTAAACAGATACCAAATAGAATAAATCCTGATGCAAACGAACCCATTAAGAAATATTTCATTCCGGCTTCATTACTTTTTATATCCAATCGGCTACTTCCTGCAAGAATGTAAAGAGCTATTGACAATGTTTCTATTCCTAAAAAGTACATCGATAAGTTCGAGAAAGAAACCATCGCTACAGCACCGGCTAAAAGGAAAATTTTTATGGCAATAAAGTCAGAAATTTTTGTTTCATGATCTTTGTAAACATCATGGCTCATGGCTACTAAAAATATAGTAAGAACAATGAATAATGATGAAAAAGCATTAGAAAATTTATCGGCAACAATCATATTGGTGTATTGACTGTTTAACAAATCTCCAAACGACCAAATATTTAGTGTGGTACCTAGCAGTGCTAATAGACCTAAGATAACTACAGGTACAATTGCTTTTCTAAAATTAAAGATTTCAGCTATAAGACAGAAAACGCCTAAACCTGATATTGCTATTAATGTATTCATTTTTTTAATTTATTTTTATGTCAATTTATTTTTATAACTTTGCATTATCTTAAGCGTTTTGGACGTTTTGAGTAGGAGTGCTTCGTGCCTCATAACTCGTAAGATTTTTTTAAAGCCATCAATCTAATTGGTGGCTTTAATCTTATACATTGTATGAAAAACCAATCGATTCAATTTATTTTTTTTTGCACTAGTTACTATCCTTACTTCCTTTATTACAAATAATTTATTTTCAATAATCTTTTCAAATTGCAATAATGGTTTTTTTGTATGTTTTGTGTTTCCGATACATTTTACAGTATCAGGTTTTAAACAGACTTCAATCATTTTTAAAAAATCATCTTTTTCTACTGCAATCTGACCTCTTTTTGCTTCGGATATTGGATTACCATGATTTTCAAGGGTATGAATAATTCCATAATTGTCTATACATATCCAATAATTTTCTAAATCAATATCGGTTTTTTCTTTAATTGTATTTGCTAATGTTTCAGAAATTTGAAATAAATCTATTTTTTTATGAAATTGTTCTAAATTTTCTAAACACTCATCATATAAATCACTTATTTCTTTTCTTAACCTATCTAAATCAATCATTAAAAACTATCTATTAATTTGAATTAGAGTTTCTTTTATGCTTGGCATTACCAAATCTACAATTGGTTTTGGATATAATCCGTAGAATAGTAAAAAGGCAATTATGATTACAAAGACAATTATTTCGGTTGTTGTAACATCTGCAAATAATTTAGTATTTGTTTCTCCTAACATTACATTTTGGAACATTTTTAACATGTAATAAGCTCCTAATATTATGGTTGTTCCACCAAGAACTGCATACCAAATGTTTACTTGAGATAAACTATACAAAACGGTAAACTCTCCAATAAAGTTGAATGTTCCTGGTAACGCCACAGATGCTAAAACTAAAATCATAAACATAGATGTGAATTTTGATGCTTGCGAACGAACACCGCCCATTTCATCAATTTTGTAGGTTTCAAATCTTCTAAAAATTACTTCTGCCGCAAAGAATAATCCAACAATTACAAATCCGTGAGCAATCATTTGCGAAACAGCTCCACTTAAACCATCAGCAGTTAAAGTGTAACAACCAGCGGCAATTAATCCTACGTGAGCAAGAGATGAGTAAGCTAGTAATTTCTTCAAATCTTTTTGACGTAATGCCACTACAGAACCATAAATAACTCCAGCAATGCTCAAACCAATTAAAACTGGCATGTAGGTTTTTGCTGCAAACGGTGCAATGGGTAACTGCCAACGAATAACGCTATACAATCCCATTTTTAGCATAATTCCAGACAAAAGCATTGTTCCAACGGTTGGTGCTTTTTGATACACTTTTGCTTGCCAAGTATGGAATGGTATGATTGGAATTTTAATAGCATAAGCTAAAAAGAAAGCTAAGAAAATACAAGTTTGCTCAGTGGTAGATAAGTCTAATTTAATTAAATCTTCTAATAAAAAACTTCCAGCTTTAGTATATAAATAGGCAAATGCTATTAACATAAATAAGGATCCACCTAAAGTATAAATGAAGAATTTAACTACGGCTTTTTTACGTTTTTCAACATCACCATTACCCCAAACTAATGCTATAAAATAAATTGGAATCAATGCAAGTTCCCAAAAGATATAATACAATAATCCGTCGCTAGCTAAGAAAGTTCCAACCATAGCAAATGCCATGAATAAAACTAATCCGTAGAAGTTTTTAGAATTGTTGAAATTATTTCCGAAAGAAGATAATACAATTAGCGGAAGCAATGAAGTTGTCAAAAGCACCATTGCTAATGACAATCCATCGGCTTTAAGTGCAAAGGAGATATTAGGTTGTAAAATCCAAGGATTAGATAAGCTAATGTTTATTCCGCCCAAAAATTGATTTACTAATATTGAGGCGCCTACTAAAGCAGCCAAACTAAATAATAAAGCCACTTTAGAAGCGAATTTATCTCCAGAAAGGAAGGTTGCAATGGCGCCAACTAAGAGTAGTATTAATAGAAGTGATACGTTCATTTTGTTTTAAATTATTGAGCTAAAAATAAATAACTAACTATGGCTAAAAGTCCTATTACGAATGCAAATAAATACAATCCGATACTTCCAGTTTGTAATTTTTTTCCTTGATTTCCAATTCCATTTGCAACGGTTCCAAATCCGTAAACTACTTTTCCTACAGCAGGTTCTAAAGTTGTTCTAAAGAAATTTGAAAGTGCATTCAAAGGTTTTACTATTAATGAAGTGTAAAATTCATCAACATAATATTTGTTATAAACGGTTTTTGAAAAACCTGTTATTTCTGAATCTTCTTTTGGAACAAAACCTTGTTTGATGTATTTTGAATACGCCCAAACAATTCCGATAATTGCTCCTGTTAAGGCAATTGTCATCAACATATATTCTTGACTTCCAAGAGCATGATGTTCCTGTTTAGTCGCTAAAATTGGTTCTAAGAAATGATTTAACCAATTGCTTCCAGGCAAATTAATTAATCCACCAACAGTAGCCAATGCAGCAAGTAGGATAAGTGGCAAAGTTATTAAACTCGGACTTTCATGTAAATGATGTTTTTGCTCTTCTGTTCCTCTAAATTCTCTAAAGAATGTTAAGTACATTAATCTAAACATATAGAAAGCTGTCATGATTGATGCAATAGAACCAACAATCCAAAGTACTTTATTATGTTCAAAGGCTACCATCAAAATTTCGTCTTTTGACCAAAATCCTGCAAAAGGGAAAATACCAGCAATAGCTAATGTTGAAATTAACATGGTTGCAAAAGTGATTGGCATTACTTTTCGTAAACCACCCATTTTACGCATATCTTGTTCGCCATGCAACGCGTGAATTACAGAACCAGAACCTAAGAATAAACAAGCTTTAAAGAAAGCATGTGTTATTACATGAAATACAGCAACTGTGTAAGCTCCCATTCCTAAAGCTAAAAACATTAATCCTAATTGAGAAACGGTTGAATAAGCCAATACTTTTTTGATATCATTTTGAAGCAATCCAATTGATGCGGCAACTAATGCTGTTATTGCTCCAACTACAGCAATTATATGTTGTACATCATGAGTTAAATCAAATAAGAAATTCATTCTTGTAATCATAAAGATACCAGCTGTTACCATCGTAGCCGCGTGAATTAACGCAGAAACTGGTGTTGGTCCAGCCATGGCATCGGGTAACCAAGTGTAAAGTGGCAATTGTGCTGATTTTCCTGTTGCTCCAATGAATAAACATAATGCAGCAATACTTAACCAAACGTAATCTACAGTATCTAATTTTAAGTGAGATATTGTTTCTCTTAAATTAACAAAATCTAAAGTGTTAAACCATTGAGCCAAAATAAAAATCCCAATCAAGAAACCTAAATCACCAATTCTATTCATGATAAATGCTTTCTTTGCTGCATCGTTATACTCTTGGTTTTTATACCAAAATCCGATAAGTAAGTAGGAGCAAAGTCCAACGCCTTCCCATCCGATAAACATTACTAATAAGTTGCTTCCAACTACTAATGTTATCATGAAGAATACGAATAAATTCAAATACGCAAAAAACTTGTGCCCATTTTCATCATCGTGCATATAGCTGATAGAGTAGAGGTGGATTAGAGAACCAATTCCGGTTACAAATAATAGCCACAATAATGATAATTGGTCTAATAAAATTCCAAAATCAATTTTTAGATTTCCTAATTGAATCCAATCCAATAATTTAACTTGGATTGCTTTGCCTGAAGTATTTAACTGCATGAAGAAGTAAACACTCATTGCAAAAGAAACAACAACAGCTAGTGTTCCAATGGCACCTGAAATGTTTTTTCCTGCTTTCTTTCCGAAGAAAACATTGAATAAGAACCCAACAAATGGGGCTAATAATAAGAGTAAAACTAAACTATTCTCCATTAGGGATTATCCTTTTAAGTTTTTTAAATTTGATATATCTACCGAACCAATATTTCGGAAAACAGCAACTAAAATTGCTAAACCTACAGCAACTTCTGCAGCAGCAACAGCCATAGAAAAGAATACAAAAACTTCTCCTTTTGCATCTTGCCAATAGGTTGAAAAGGCTACAAATAAAAGATTTACAGCATTCAACATAATTTCTATTGACATAAAAACAATGATGGCATTTCTTCTATACAATACTCCAAAAACTCCTATGCAAAATAGAAGCACAGAAAGGAAAATGTAATTTTCAATACCAATTTGATTTAAAATATTCTCCATGATTATTTAGTTGGTTTTTCTTTTTTTGATAATAAAACGGCTCCTATCATTGCCATTAAAAGTAGGATAGAAGCAAATTCAAAGGGAACCATAAATCCATCTTTGTCATCTAATAAAACAGTTCCTAATTTTTTTATAGATTGAAAATCTTCACCAGTTGTAGGATAATCTCCAACGAAAGGTTTAGAGTACATAAATATTAAAACCAATGCAGTACTTAACAAGAGGAATACTGTTATAGCACCAAGTCTAGTAATTCTTGGTTTGTGCACTTCATCTTCTTTATTCAAATTCATTAACATGATGGTGAATAAGAACAGAATCATTATGGCGCCAGAATAAACTATAACATGGACTATTGCAAGAAATTGAGCATTAAATAATAAATAATGTCCTGCAATTGAGAAGAAGCACAATACTAAATAAATGGCACTATGAATAGGATTTTTGCTGTATATGGTTAAAAACGCTGTGGCTAATGTGATAGCCGCTAAAACGTAAAATATAATAAGTATCGGTGACATAATTAATTAAGTTTTTTAGTATTTGCCATAGCCATTTCTAGAGGCATCACTAATTTATCTTTTCCGAAAATAAAATCTTCTCTATTGTATTGCGCTGGAACTAATTCTTTAGAAATGGTTAAATAAATCGCATCTTTCGGACAGGCTTCTTCACACAATCCACAAAAAATACAACGCAGCATATTGATTTCATATATTGATGCGTATTTTTCTTCTCTATACAAGTGTTCTTCTCCTTTTTTACGTTCTTCGGCTTTCATGGTAATGGCTTCTGCTGGACAAGAAAGCGCGCACAAACCACAAGCGGTACAATTTTCTCTTCCTTGTTCGTCACGTTTCAACATGTGCTGACCACGATAAACAGGACTAAACTCACGCACTTGTTCTGGATAATGAATCGTTGCTTTTTTCTTAAAAAAGTGTTTGATGGTAATCCATAAACCTTTAAAAATTGCTATCAGGTACATTCTTTCAAGAAAAGTCATTTCCTTATTAGAAACTTGTTTTTTCTTACCTGATAATGAAATACTTTGTATATCCATTTTATTATTAATTGTTTTATTTTTTTCAGAAGCTAATCCTGCTATTCGTTTCAATCTTTTTTAAACCTCAAAGGTTTTTAAAAACCTTTGAGGTTTAAAAAAGGATTTCCACTGCTATCAGGGCTAGACTTATCTGTAATCTTTATTTTTTAAAACCTATTTTAGTTCGTTCTATTTTGTTTTCTTGTTTATCTATCAACTCATCTAGATAGCTAAAGAGTAATTCTACATTCTTATCATTATTATCTAATCGTCTTTTTATTTCTTCAATATCAATTTTGGAATTCAAATTATTAGTGAGAAATTCTCTCATACTTACAAAAATCTCAATAATTTTTATACTCATTTGAGTTGCTTTCTCACTTTTTACAACATTTGATAATTGTAAAATTCCGTGTTCTGTAAAAACATACGGCAACGAACCTCCCAATGCTTGTTTAGAAGGTATCGCATTTTGCGATACCAAAATTTCTGTTTCCACTTCATTCAATCTAAACATAAAATGTTCGGGGAACTTATCAGGATTTCTTGCAATTTGTTCTCTTAATCTTCTAGGAGTAACTTCAAACATTTTTGCCAAATCACTATCCAACATAACTTTTTGACTTCTAATCAAATAAATTTTGTCTTGAATAATTTCATTTGGAATGATAATGTTACCCATTACTAATTTCATTTTATAAGGTGTCGCAAAATGCGACACCTTTAGTTTTTATTTATATAAAACAATTTAACTATTTGTTTATTAGCTTTTTATTAAAAAATTAATATTGTAAATATTTATCAAAAATACTTCTTTTTATTGTTATGGTGTCGCAAAATGCGACACCTTTAGTTTAATTTTACATTTAATTAATGTCCCCATTTTAAATAATTAATAATAACAACTTGCAGTCTCAAAATGCGACTTCAAGATTTTACTTAAATGCCAAAATACAAATTCCTGTTATAATAATATTCACAATAGATAGCGGAATTAATATTCTCCATCCTAAGTTCATCAATTGATCGTATCTAAAACGTGGTATGGTCCATCTAATCCACATAAAGAAAAAGATAAAGAAACATAATTTTGCAAATAAGGCAAATATACCAATGACATTTCCAATATTTACACCCCAATTTTCTATTGCCCAACTCATTCCTGGATAATTATATCCACCAAAAAATAACACTGAAATTATTGTTGCCGAAATAAACATATTAGCATATTCAGCAAATAAATAGAATCCCATTTTCATGGAAGAATATTCGGTATGATAACCGCCAATTAATTCTGATTCACATTCTGCTAAATCAAAAGGTGTTCTGTTGGTTTCTGCAAAAGCACAAATCAAAAAGATTAAGAACGACAACGGTTGGTAGAAGACATTCCAAGACATTCCGTGTTGTTGAACAGAGATTTCTTTTAAACTCAAGGTTCCGGTCATCATCAATAAAGCAATTATGGATAAACCCATTGCAATTTCATAAGAAACCATTTGAGATGCAGCACGAACTGCGCCCATCAAGGAGAACTTATTGTTAGAAGCCCAACCTCCAATCATAATTCCATAAACACCAAGCGAAACAACAGCAAAAATATATAAAATGGCACTGTCAGTATCGGTTGCTTGAAGAATTACGGTTCTGCCAAAAATTTCTAATCTATCACCCCAAGGAATAACGGCACTTGTCATAAGTGCTGTACTCATGGCTACGGCAGGTCCAACAAAAAACAAAAATCTATTTTTGGTATTTGGTTCAAATTCTTCTTTGGCAAAAAGTTTCATTCCATCGGCAAGAGGTTGCAATAAGCCACCCCAACCAGCACGGTTTGGTCCAACTCTATCTTGAAGATAAGCAGCTACTTTACGTTCTGCCCAAGTGGAATACATTGCCATAACCATTGTGACTGCAAATATCACCACAATAAAGATACTTTTTTCTATTATAAATGCACTATCCATTATTTTGTATCTATTTTGTTACCGTCAATTTTTTCGTTATAATCAATTTCAGACATACTGATTTTTTTACGGTCAATATCTCTTCCCATTAATATACCTTTTTCTGTATCAATCACCACTTTATCCATTTTACGGGTATAATTGTTTTGATTGATAACGGAGTCTTTTTCAAATCTTCTTGGACCTTCAATTGTCCAATCTGAAACTTCTTTTTTATCAAAACGACACGTGTTGCAGATAAAATCTTCTACTTCATGATATTCGTCTTTTCTCGCGGTAACTCTTTGAATTTCGTTTCCAAACATCCAAAGTGTTGTTTTTCCGCAACATCCTGGAGTGGTACATTCTCTGTGAGCATTGAAAGGTTTGTTGAACCAAACTCTTGATTTGAATCGGAACGTTTTATCTGTTAAAGCCCCAACCGGACACACATCAATCATGTTTCCAGAAAATTCGTTATCGATTGCTGCAGATACGCATGTTGAAATTTGGGAATGATCGCCACGGTTTAAAACTCCGTGAACTCTTCCGTCAGTTAATTGATCGGCTACTTCTACACAACGTTGACAAACGATACAACGGTTCATATGAAGTTGAATTTTATCACCAATATCTTCGGGTTCGAAAGTTCTTTTTTCTTCTATGAAACGAGTTTCCGATTTTCCGTGTTCAAACGATAAATTTTGCAAATCACATTCTCCTGCTTGATCACAAACTGGGCAATCTAGTGGGTGATTGATTAAAAGGAATTCGGTTACTGCTTTTCTAGCTTCAGTTACTCTTTCAGAAGATTTGCTGGCTACTTCCATACCATCTTGACAACCGGTAACACATGATGCTACTAATTTTGGCATTGGTCTTGGATCAGCCTCACTACCTTTTGTAACGTCAACTAAACAACAACGGCATTTTCCGCCAGTTCCTTTTAGTTTAGAATAATAACACATGGCTGGCGGAACAGATTCTCCACCAATCCTACGAGCAGCTTGCAGAATGGTTGTTCCTGCTTCTACTTCAATTTCTTGACCGTCAATGGTTACTTTCATTATTATTTTTGTTTTTTTGTTTAAAAGTTTCATGTTATACAACTTGAAACTAAAATAACTTGAAACCTGAAACTATTTTTGAATATTTTTAAAATGTTCGTTATATAATTCTATTACTTGTAATGATTGGTTTAGCTTATAATTTTTGTTTCCATCAATCCATAATTTAAAGAGTTCTGGATAGTCAATTATCATTGAACCAATATCATCTCTATAACTAAATGAAGACACGTTTTTTATTTCATCATCTTTTACAAAAATTTCTTTTGTAGTTAAATTTGCCCTCATGTCTTGATTATACTTGTGGTATATAGAAATCTTACCAACAATTATTTCTCTGTAAAAATATTTATAATTATCTTCTTTTAATCCTACAAATTTTATCTCTTGGAAACCGGTAGTATTAAATGGTAAATATGGCATATTATATGGGTTTTCTGATATGTAAATATGTATACTATTTAATGCAAATGGTTTGTAACTATATTCATCTCCATTTTCTAACTGAATAGTAATTTTTTTATCACAAACAGCTGCAGGATTAAGGAGCTTTTTGTTAAACATATTAGAAATACCAATAAAAGTACATTTAATTGTGTCATTTTTGGCATCAACTATGTAACCTTTGATTTTGTTTTCTTGAGAAAACGAAATATGAGTTACAAATAATAATAATAATAAAAATATTTTTTTCATTAAAATATATATTTAGACCTCTTGTTTTATTACTAAATGTTTCACTTTTTCAAATGGCTCATTTACAAAATGATCTCTATTTTTTACTTTTTCTGGAAAACGAATGTGGTATTCAAACTCCTCTCTAAAGTGACGAATTGCTGCAGCAACTGGCCATGAAGCCGCATCACCTAGAGGGCAAATCGTATTTCCTTCAATTTTTGATTGAATACTCCATAATAATTCGATGTCTTCCTCACGTCCTTGTCCGTTTTCGATTCTCCACAACACTTTTTCTAGCCAACCTGTTCCTTCCCTACACGGTGTGCATTGTCCGCAACTTTCATGGTGGTAAAATCTTGAAAAATTCCATGTATTACGTACAATACAAGCTCTGTCATCATAAACAATAAATCCGCCTGAACCTAACATAGAACCATTTGCAAAACCACCATCAGAAAGACTTTCGTAAGTCATTAATCGGTCTTCACCAGCAGCCGTTTTGTATATTAAATTGGCTGGTAAAATTGGCACCGAACTTCCTCCTGGAACTAATGCTTTCAAAGGTCTATCGGTTTGCATGCCACCACAATACTCATCAGAATTCATAAATTCATCAACTGAAAGCCCCAACTCAATTTCGTAAACACCTTGGTTTTTAATATTTCCAGATGCTGAGATTAATTTTGTTCCAGTAGAACGTCCAATTCCGATCCCAGCATAATCTGTACCCGAATTATTTATAATCCAAGGCACAGCCGAAATAGTTTCTACGTTATTTACAACGGTTGGATTTTGCCAGAGTCCTTTAACAGCTGGAAAAGGTGGTTTCAATCTAGGATTTCCACGATTTCCTTCTAAACTTTCAATTAAAGCAGTTTCTTCACCGCAAATGTAAGCTCCGCCACCAATTTGAACAAAAAGTTCTAAATCGTAACCCGAACCTAAAATATTTTTACCCAACCAACCAGCGGCTTTTGCTTCGGAAATGGCGCGTTCTAAAATTTTATAAACCCACATGTATTCTCCGCGGATGTAGATGTACGAAAGGTTTGCTCCCAAAGCATAACTTGAGGTAATCATTCCTTCTATTAATAGGTGCGGAATGTATTCCATCAAGTAACGATCCTTGAAAGTTCCTGGTTCTGATTCGTCTGCATTACATACCAAATGTCTTGGATTTCCCGATTTTTTATCGATAAAACTCCATTTCATTCCAGCTGGAAATCCTGCACCACCACGACCACGAAGTCCAGAAGTTTTTACTTCTTCAACTACTTCATCTGGAGTCATTTTTTTGAGGGCTTTTTCTACTGATGCATATCCGCCTTCACGACGATATACTTCATAGGTTTTAATTCCTGGAACGTTTATTTTGTCTAATAATATTTTTCTTCCCATATTAGTTTAAATACTGGTCTAAAAAGTTTTTTAATGTTTTCAAAGCAGTGTTTGTTCCTGCGTTTATTTTCCAATAATCTAAAGAATAACCTTGATTGTTGTTTGTATAGTTTTCTCTATAAGTTACTATCATTCCTTTATTTTTAGAAATTTGTAAATTGTCTTTTTCTAAAACACATTTTTTTAAATTATTATAACATTCTACAAACTCTTTTTTAGAAAAACAAAGTTCTAATAATTGTTCTAAATCGATACTTTTATTATCGTTAAATGGAATGAAAAATGTATCAAATTCAAATTTATTATCTATCCATTTAGTAATTTCATTTTTTTTATGATTGATGTTTTGTATTTTATCTTCATCGGCATCAAAAACTACAATTACTTTTGTAATTGGACTTAGCATTTTATGAAAATTTGCTGTTTTAACTAAATTCTCAAAATTATTCCATCCACCAGATTTACTTTCGTCAGATTTTGTACTTCTAATATTTATTATTTTATCATTATTTTTTAGCCAAAATTCATCCTCAGCTTTTGCTTTTAAAATGCCGTAATTTTTATAATTTTCTAAAATAAAATCTTTTAGAAAAACAACATCATTTTTAGCTTCTAATATAAATATATAATTAAACATCATAGTTGTTTTCTCCTCTATAAGGTTCATTATTTACTGCATATTCTATATTTTGAATTCCGTTTGTAACAAATGAATTTGTTTTATTTTCCAAATTATAAAGCTCGATTAGTTTAAAATCATCATTTATGTTATAACTTGTTTCATTATCCATTTTTTTTGCAGCTTGAACATACGCTAATGCGCATTCATGTGAATGTGTTGTAGCAAAAAGTTGCACATTTAAATCTTTACATAATTTTAAAACAACTTCCCAAACAGTAGCCAATTTTGTATGATGAATTCCTGTGTCAATTTCATCAATAATTATTTTATTAGATTTTATGGAAAGTAACTGAATTAAAATATAAATGCTCCTTACAAATCCTTCGCCATATTCTCTAATATTATGATATTGGTTTCGTTCTTTTGTCTTAATCATTAAACTAAAATTAAAAATTGCACTTGTTTCATTTTGTTTTTGAAATTCTGTAATTTCAATATTTGAAAACAATTTTGTAATTAAATCTGCAATTTTTTTTCCTAAATCCAATTCAATAAAAATTTCATCATAATGATTTCCAAGATAATTTTCAATTTCATCATTAAGCATTAATGATGGAATATTTGGTATTTTATGATTTTCAGGTTTATTTATAAAATCTTCATAATAACTTGATGTTAAATCTAAAAGGTACCTAATTTCATCATTTATTCTAAATACTATCCAATTTTTAGATTTTTGATTAATTCCTTTATAATTAAATAATTCTGTTGTTTTAATAAATTCAATTATTTTGGAATCAATTGATTTGCTTATTTCAATTTTTATATTTTCAAAAGAATAGTTTTTATTATTTAACTGAAATTTTACTGCCTTTTCTTTGTTTTTTTGATAATAAGCAAATGTGTTTGTTTCAAAATTTTTCTCTTCATTTGTTTCGTTTAACAACATAAACAGACCTGAAACTAATCTTCGTTTTACTAATAATTCGTGATACCAATTTACTGTATTTTTTGGTCTTTCATCAAACAACAACGCCTCCAACAAACAAGTTTTACCAACATTATTATCGCCAACAATCAAGTTAAATTGTCCAATATCAGTCACTTCAAGAGATTCAAATTTCTTGAAGTTTTCGATTTTGAAGTAGGTTAAATGATTGTTTTCCATTCTTTATTTATCGTGTAAAGTGATTTTTCCGTCTTTGCAATCAGCAATCAGTTGATCTACTTTTTCTTTGGTTAAATGCTCTTGATAAAAATCGCCTAATTGCATCATTGGGGCATATCCACAAGCTCCAAGACATTCCACACCACGAACTTCAAACAGCATGTCTGGTGTAGGTTCGCCCACTTTTACTCCCAATTTAGAACAAGTGTAATCCATTAAATCTTCAACTCCGTTTTGACAACAAGGAGAAGTTTGACAGAATTCGAACATGTATTTCCCTATTGGGCGTTGGTTGAACATAGTGTAAAAAGTGACAACTTCGTAGACTTCAATATTTTGAATTTGTAAAATTTCGGCAACTTTGTTTTGCAATTCAATACTCAACCAATTGTCGTGCGCATCTTGAACTTCGTGCAAAACTGGTAATAAAGCCGATTTTTGTTTGCCTTCAGGATAATGACTAATCAATTCATTGATACGATTCATCAACGATTCGGTTAGGTTTATCTCTTGTTTTATATGTGTTCTTTCCATTTCTAATTTTAGATATTAAATTTTAGATTTTAGATATTTGAATCTGTAATCTAAAATCTGCATTCTGCAATCTTTCTTCTTATGCGTCTAATTCGCCTGCAATTACATTTAAACTTGATAATATTACGATGGCATC
>JAIFLT010000173.1 GCA_020048955.1 Flavobacterium sp. | reverse complement strand
AAGCTTCATAGAAACTATTGGCATCAATGGCAATTTGTGATAGGGCAGAAACTCCCATTTTTCTTTCAATGGCGGGTGACACCACAAATGGTCCAATTCCAACATTGAGTTCGGATAATTTTATGGCGGCAAATTTTGTTGCTAGACAGTAATCGGTGGCTGCTGCAATTCCTACTCCGCCACCAACGGTTTTTCCTTGAATGCGTCCAATGATGAATTTTGGACATTTTCGCATGGCATTGATCACGTGTGCAAATCCTGAGAAAAATACTTTTCCAGAAGCGGCATCATTGATGGAAATTAGTTCTTGAAAACTGGCGCCGGCACAAAAGGTGCGGTCGCCTCCACTTTTTAAGATGATGACTTTAACTTCCATATTATTTCCAACATTTGTTATTGTGTTGGCTAATTGTGCTAATATATCGCTTGGCAATGAGTTTTGTTCGGGATGAAAAAACTCGATGGTGGCGATGTTGTTTTGTATTTGTTGTTTTACGTAAGCTGTCATATTTATTTCAAGTTTAAGGTCTAAAGTTTTTTAAACCATTAAGAAATTAAGTTTCATTAAATTTTTTAGCCACGGATTACACAGATTTGACTGATTTCCGCTGATTTTCTTTTTTATTCTATATTCCTAGCCCTGATAGTAGCGGCATCCTTTTTCTTTTTTCTTTAAAAAGGAAAAGATATAGCGGATAGCAGGAAATAGCTCCTAATTATTTTACAAAATATCAAACTGCTCAAAATGATGGTTCAAATGCTTTCTTTCTAATAAAAAACTTTCATATTTATTTAATTCTCCGAAAACCATGTTCTTTAAAATGGCTTCTGGATTTTCTTTAAAAAAGGTATTATATTGTTCTAACTTTCATATTTATTTAATTCTCCGAAAACCATGTTCTTTAAAATGGCTTCTGGATTTTCTTTAAAAAAGGTATTATATTGTTCTCTGGCTTCAAAAAATTTGGCTTTTGCTGTTTCAAAATCGGGATGCATCAAATCTTCTAATGCGTCTTTTTTCATCGTTGGAAATTGTGTTCCCTTTGGGAATTTGTCATAATTGTATAACGAATTGTGTACTTTATCTAAAATGGTTGAGGGCGTGGCAATTTCAAAATCTTGTATTTTTCCCGACATAATTTTGTAGCCCTGTTCTAAATGTTCTAACAAATGTTGGGGTGTTAACATTCCCCATTTTGGTTTTGAATTTTCGATTAGTTTATTAATACATTCGGCTATTTTTTTATCGGTCATTTCAACAAAAACCTCTTGTTTTTTTTGCACCATGGTTAAGATAGTTGCCACTGCTACTAACTCATCATTAGTATCAAAAACTTCTACAAACCATTTTACTATTCCGCTTGGATGTTCGGCAGAAGCCACATCTCTATCCACTTTTTGTTTGCAGGTTAAACGTACATACACCGTATCGTTGTGATAAATGGGGCGTAAAAAACGACATTCTTCCAATCCGTAATTTGCGGCAACCGGACCTTTATTTGGATAGACAAACAAACCTGCCGCAGCTGCTAAAATGAAGTAGCCATGAGCGGTTCGTTTTTTAAAAATGCTTCCATCAAGCGAAGTTATATCGGTATGTGCGTAGAAATGATCCCACGTTAAATTGGCAAAATTGATGATGTCAGTATCCGTAACGGTTCGTTTATGTGTTTTTAACGACATTCCGGGTTCAATATCAATGATCCCACGTTAAATTGGCAAAATTGATGATGTCAGTATCCGTAACGGTTCGTTTATGTGTTTTTAACGACATTCCGGGTTCAATATCATCCCAATGATACTGAAACGGATGTTGAGTAATTTCTTTATAAGCCGAATTAGCCTGATAAATTCCTGTAATTTCGGTTAAAGTCGTGGGCGAACCTTGAATGGCACAACGCTGCATGTAGTGCTTAATGCCACGAACGCCTCCCATTTCTTCGCCACCACCGGCACGACCTGGACCACCATGAACTAGTAAAGGCAATGGCGAACCGTGACCCGTACTTTGTTTGGCATTTTCGCGATTTAGAACCAAAATTCTTCCGTGATGCGAGGCGGCATTTACTACATATTCTTTAGCAATTTTGTCTGAATTAGTAACTATGGAAGACACTAACGAACCTTTACCCATTTGGGCTAATTCAATAGCTTCGTCAAGGTTTTTATAAGGCATTAGGGTTGAAACAGGTCCAAAAGCTTCCGTTTCGTGAACGGCTATATTTTGGAATGGATGGTCTTCTCGAAGTATAATTGGACTCACGAAAGCCCCTTTTTCATCAGCTCCTATTAAGTTGGTTTTTTCTAAAGCGCCATACACTATTTTGGCTGTTTTTGATAATGCAGTAACTCTTCCTTTTAGTACATCAACTTGGTCTTTACTTACCAAAGCACCCATTCTAACCTCCTTATGTCTAGGGTCACCAATGGCCACTTTGTCTAAAGATTTTGAAAGAGCGGCTTGAACGTCGTCCATCAACTTTTCTGGAACAATCATACGACGAATTGCGGTACATTTTTGTCCTGCTTTTACGGTGATTTCACTGCGAGCTTGGTTGATAAATAAATCAAATTCGGGTGTTCCAGGCACGGCATCTTCACCTAAAATTGAGGCGTTCAAACTATCAGCTTCCATAGTAAAAGGCACCGATTCTTGGATGATTCTTGGATGTGATTTTAGTAATCTTCCTGTGGTTGCCGAACCTGTAAATGTGATTACGTCTTGGCTTTCAACCGTATCAAAAATATTTTTTGCAGTTCCTGATATTAGTTGCAAAGCACCTTCTGGTAAAATATTTGATGCAATTATTTCGCGAACCACAGCTTCTGTTAAATAAGCGGTTACTGGTGCAGGTAAAACTACGGCTGGCATTCCGGCCATCCAATTACAAGCACATTTTTCTAACATTCCCCAAATTGGGAAATTAAATGCGTTGATGTGAATGGCAACTCCTTTTTTTGGAACTAAAATATGATGCGCCATAAATCGGCCTCCTTTTGACAAATCAATTGGGTCGCCTTCAACATGATACGGTTGGTTTGGGAACAATTTTCGTAAGGAGGCATTGGCATACAAGTTTCCAAATCCGCCTTCTATATCAATCCACGAATCAACGCGTGTGGCACCAGTTCTATAACTCAATTCGTAAAAAGCTTCTTTCTTTTTAGTAAGATACAATGCTAAAGATTTTATCATATTACCTCTTTCTTGGAAGGTCATTTTGCGGAGTGTTGAGCCGCCTTTGGTTCTTCCATAATGTAAAATGGCTGCAATATCCAATCCTTCAACAGATGTTTCGGCAATGAATTCGCCCGTAACCGCATCGTAAGAAGGTTTTCCTTCTCCAGTTGCCGATGTCCATTTTCCTTGTACGTAATGTTGTGTTTTGCTCATAATGATTTATTTGATTTTTGTATCAACGATTTTTGACCCGAAAGCTTTGCTCGAACTGACTAAGTATTTTTGAACTTCATATATCAACAATCAAATATCGTTTATCGTTTATCTTTTTGAAGCGAACGGCTTGGTCTTTATTTACCAATCATTTTCCTGCTGCCTTTCCAAAACTCGCAAAAAAAGCGAGGTTTTTCCCTTGCATCAGGGCTATTTGATTTTTCATTTTTGTATTTGTAAATTTCTGCATTTATTTCCATTTACTTGTTTATATAACCTTTATACTAGTTCTTACTCATTTTTGCTTATTAATCGTTCTAATTCTTCTTGCAATTCTTCTTTTTTTGGAAGATACAATTGATATTTACTCAACATAATTTTATTAGAAATTCCAACGGTTGCATATTCCACTAAAATTTGATTTTTGTGAGCTCCTAAAATTATCCCAACAGGTTCATTATCTCCTTCTGTTGCCTCTTCTTTTTTAAAATAGTTAAGATACAAATTCATTTGACCTATATCTTGATGGTCAATTTCACCTCTTTTCAAATCAATTAAAACAAAACATTTTAAAATTCGATGATAAAAAAGCAAATCTACATGAAAATGTTTTCCGCCAATACTCATTCTATATTGTCTCGCTACAAAAGCAAAACCTTTTCCCATTTCCATAATAAACTGTTGCAAATTAGATATTATATTTTCTTCTAATTCACTTTCAAGATATTGAAAATGTTCAGGTATTTGTAAAAATTCTAATACAAAAGGATCTTTTATTAAATCTTCTGGTTTTTCTATAATTTGACCATTTTTAGCTAATTCTAAAACTCCTTTTTTGTCTTTACTTAAAGCTATTCTTTCAAAAAGCGAACTTTTCATTTGTCGTTTTAATTCTCTAACACTCCATTTTTCAAGTTCGCATTGTTTACAATAAAAACTTATTTCAAGTTCTGAATCGGCTTTTAGAATTTCAAAATAATGACTCCAAGTCAATTTGTGAGACAGTGTCTCACTTATTTGAAAAGTTAAATATAACTTCCTCATGTAAAGCAAGTTTGACCTACTAAACCCTTTGCCATAACTCAAAGTCAAATCTTTTGAAAGTCGTTCAAACAATTGCGACCCATATTCGGCTCGTTCGTTTCCTTGTTGTTCAAATTCAACAATATAACGACCAATTTCCCAATAGGTCATCACCAAAATAGTATTTACAGACTGAATAGCGCGTTGCCTACCAGAACTTAAAATTTCTCCTATTTGTGATATTAGCGTTTTATATTGGTTGTTGTCTATATTCATTATATTTTAAATTCTTTATTTCTTTCCCGATGGCTAAAACCAACTGCTATTCAGCTACGCGTTCTATAATGGCTGCATATCCTTGACCTACGCCTATGCACATGGTGATTAAGGCATATTGTTTTCCTGTTAGTTGCAATTCTAAAGCAGCTGAATAGGCAATTCTGGCACCTGTTACTCCTAGTGGATGTCCAATGGCTATGGCACCACCATTAGGGTTAATTCTTGAATCGTTGTCTTTTAATCCTAATTCGCGAATGCAAGCGATACTTTGTGCAGCAAAAGCTTCGTTTAATTCTATAATATCCATTTGGTCTAATGTTAAACCTGCATTTGCAAGGGCTATTTTAGTGGCTTCTACAGGACCAATTCCCATGATTCTTGGTTCTACCCCTACTACCGCTGAACTTACAATTCTGGCTAATGGTTTTAGGTTATATTTTTCTACCGCTTCAGCAGATGCAATAATTGTGGCACAAGCACCGTCATTTAAACCCGAAGCATTTCCGGCGGTTACACTTCCGTCTTTTTTGAAGGCTGGACGTAATTTTGACAAACCATCTAAAGTGGTGTTTGGTTTGATGAATTCGTCTTTTGAGAATTGAATGGCATCCCCTTTTCTTTGTGGAATTTCAACGGTTACAATTTCTTTAGCTAATCTTCCTGAAGCTTGCGCTGCGGTTGCTTTTTGTTGGCTATTGAGAGCAAAGACATCTTGATCTTCACGAGAAATAGTGTACTTTTCTACTAGATTTTCGGCAGTTTCTCCCATGGCATCGGTGCCATACATTTCGTGCATTTTTGGATTGACAAATCGCCATCCAAAACTAGAATCATACATTTTATTTCGTGCATTTTTGGATTGACAAATCGCCATCCAAAACTAGAATCATACATTTTAGAATCGGTGCCAAAAGCGGCCGATGGTTTTGAAACTACTAAAGGACCACGCGTCATGTTTTCTATTCCACCTGCAATGAAAATGTGACCGTCGCCTGCTTTTATGGCACGATTGGCGTGAATTATGGCTGACAAACCTGAACTACATAATCTATTAACGGTTTCGCCCGGAACAGTGAATGGTAATCCTGCTAATAAAAGTGACATTCTAGCTACGTTTCGATTGTCTTCTCCTGCTTGATTAGCGCAACCCATAATAACGTCGTCATAAGCATCGGTTGGAATATTTGGATTTTTTTCTACTACGGATTTGATTACCAAAGCCCCTAAATCATCTGGGCGAACCGATGCTAGTGTTCCTTGGTAACTTCCGATTGGAGTTCGTACTCCGTCTATTATGTATGCTTCCATATTGATTGTTGATTGTTGATTGTTGATTGTTGATTGTTGATTTAGATAAGTTCTAAAATCAAAAATCGTTAATCTTCAATCGTTAATCCATTTTTTTTATTTTATATTCAATTCATTTCATTTTTGAGCCCCGATTGAAGCAATCCACCGTGTGGTGCGAAAAGCGGGATTTGCCATTGCTGAAAATGCCCGAGTCATTCGCTCTAAATGATTTATTTGATTAAAGATTAACGATTTTTGATTACTGAACTCTACAAAACTTCAAAAATCAAAAATCTATATTCTTCAATCGTTAATCTTATTCTTCCCAATCTTTATTTGTTCTGTAAACTACGCCTTTGAATAATGCTACTAATTCGTTGCCTCTTTTCACTTCTATTATATTGAATCCTAGTTTGTTATTTACTTTTTCTATGACTGATTCGGCGATTAAGTAATCGCCTTCATTAACTGCTTCGATGTGATTAATGGACGTTTCTATAGAAACTGCAAATTTTCCATGCGTGTTAGCCGCAAATCCAAAAGCAGTATCCGCTAACGAATAGGTAATGCCACCATGGGCTTTTTGCATACTGTTTAGCATCTCTTTGCGAACTGTCATGGCTACTTTGCAACGACCGATTTCGCACTCAAGAATTTCAATACCTAGCCATTGACTGTAAGCGTCTTGAGAAAGCATTTTATGAGGTATTAGGTTTTTGGGGATAGGTTTTAGGTCTGACATACTAACTATTTATTCGTTTACTAATTATACTTCTTAAACTGCTTATCATTTTTGTTATTTCAGATAAAATCTCTCTATTCAATTCGTTTGTTTCATCTGAAATATAATTTCTTAAATAGGCTTTCGAGCTACAAGAAACACATTCGTGAGCACTGTGCCAAGCGTTTCCAAGATAATTATAAAATTGTTTATCTGTTCCTCCAGAACCTTCTGCAATATTTAAAGCTATTGAATCACTTGCTCTTTTAAATTGTGAAGTTAATTCATATCTTTCTTCTTTTGGGAAACTTTTTACTTGAATATTAATCAATTCACCAAATTGCATTGCTTTTTGGTAAACTAACAAATCTTCAAATGTAAAATGAAATTTTGATTCCATAATTTATTCTTTTACTAATACCTACTACCTAACACCTACTACCTTAAAACTACTACCTTCTTTAGTCATTCTTCTTAATATTGGACTGCATCTATATCGGTCTTCGTGGTATTCGTTGTAGAGTTCGTCTAGTTTTTCTACACACCAATTAATTCCGAGTT
>JAIFLT010000170.1 GCA_020048955.1 Flavobacterium sp. | reverse complement strand
ATGAAAAATATTACAATAGAAATAAAATGGTCCATTCTCTTTTCGATAATGGTTTTACTTTGGATGTGTTTAGAAAAACTATGTGGACTTCATGGAAAATATATAGATTATCATTTATATCTAACCAATCTCTTTGCAATTCCTGCTATTTGGATCATGGTTTTGGCTTTAAAAGACAAGAAAAAAAATTATTATAACGGTCAAATTTCGTATAAACAAGGGGTGATTTCTGGGTTGATTTTATCTATACTCATTAGCTTAATTAGTCCTGCAACGCAATGGATTACTTCCTATATAATTAGTCCTGAATATTTTCCAAATGTTATAAAACGTTCGGTTGAGCTTGGTTATTTTAAAACTGTTGTAGAAGCAGAAGCCAATTTTAACTATACAAATTATGCCATTCAAGGAGTAATAGGTTCGTTTATTATGGGTGTTGTAACCACCTTAATAGCTATGATTTTTATAAAAAGTAAATCGAAGAAAGAATAAATTGGATACTCATTTTTAAAAATTCATTTAAAGCAATAAAAATTTAGTAAATTGGTTTTGAATAGATTACAAAAATTATAAAACTCATTATAATTTTAATAAATACACGTTTTACGTTTTATTTTTTAAATTGCTCAATTTTATTTTGAATCATTTCTTTTTCTTTCGGAAAGAAACCTTGTGCTATTAAAAAACCTCCAAAAATCATTAGAATGATACTAATAACTCTTTTTATTTTATAAATATTGTGAGGTGTCATTCTTGATTTTAGTTGTTTGGCAACCATAATTTTTATGATATCTACTGCAAAATAAGTAAGGGGTGTCATTCTTGATTTTAGTTGTTTGGCAACCATAATTTTTATGATATCTACTGCAAAATAAGTAAGGATTATACAAGCTATAAAAAGTATAATTCTGTTGGTTTCCATGTTTAATTTTGGACCAAAAACAATGATAATTCCCATCCAAAAAGCAAGTACTCCAATGTTAATAAAGTTTAATAAAAATCCTTTAAAAAATAAACCTAAGTAGTTGTTTTTTTGGATATTATCATCTTCTAATTCTTCATCAAGTTGCTTTTTGTAACTCTTTTTTTCTTTTACATAAGAAATGACTCCGTAAGCCAACATTACAGCGCCACCAAAAATAAATAATCCTGGATCGTCTTTAAGTTTTTCAAGTATTTGATTGGTAGAAAAATAAGCAATAAGAATGAATACAAAATCGGCAAAAACAACTCCTAAATCAAAAACCATTGCTGCTCTAAAACCTTTAGTAATACTAGTTTCGAGAAGAACAAAAAATACTGGACCAACAGTAAAAGCTAGTAAAATTCCCCAAGGTATGGCAGATAGAATATCGTTAAAAAGCAAGTAATTAGTGATTAGTGATTAGTAAATAAAGGTTTGAATGTACAACAAAAATAAAAAAACTAATCACTAATCACTAATAACTTTTCACTTTAATCATTTCCTTCTTTAATCGTACCGCCAGCTATTATTTTTTGATTGATTTGTTTCGGCTTTCCAAAAATTCTAATATCGCCACCGGCACGAACTTTTGCCTCTACTAAATCGGTTGCATAAACATCTGCATCGCCTCCAGCATTTGCAGTAATTATTGTTTGATTTGTCTGTAATTTTTCTGCTTCGTAAATTCCTCCAGAATTGATTAATACCTCTTGATTTTTAGCTATTCCTGATACCGTTACAGTTGAACCATTTCCTATTCTTGCAGTTAATCTATCTACTTTAATTTTGATTTTAATTTGTGATCCTTCCTTAGCTTTTATATCAAAAGTGGTAGCTTTAAAAATAGCTTCCGATGAAATTCTCGACCCTTCATTGGCTTCTACAGCATCAATATTTTTATAATAAACCGTAGCCGTAATATTATCACCAGAAAGTATTTTGGTTAATGGCATTCTAATTTTTAACTCGCCATTTTTATTAACAATTTCAACATTTTCTGAACCTGAACCATTGATAACTACTCTATTTTCATTGGATGGAATTAGTAAAACTTCAATTTGATCAAAAGAAGTTACTTTATTAAAATCACCTACACTTTTTTCTGATTGAGAAAAGGCTATTGAACTTACCAATAAGAAACTACAAATTATTTTTTTCATGATGTTTTTTTAATTAAAGACAATGCTAATTGTAAAATGTTACATTTAAAATTTTTTTTATTACTTTATCATACCGCCCCAAATAAAGTTTTGAAACGTATTATTGTTTTTTCCTAATACAAATCCTTTATCTATATTTATTTTTTTTGCCAGATTCATCAATTTTTTATAATCTGTTTCGTGTGCCGTTTCTTTCACTTCAAAAACTATTTTTTTATCAATAATAAAATCAATTTCTTGACCTGTTTTTAATTGATAATAATTTACTTCTCCAAAATGATGTAACTGATTAAAAACTGCATTTTCAAATCGTGCGCCACTTCCTAATTCGGCAAATTGTGATGCTATTCCGTTATCATAAAAATAAACTTTTCTTGCTTTTACTATTTCTCTGTCAGCATTTAATGAATATACAGGAATGGTTTTTATAAAATAAGTATTTTCTAATAAATAAATATAATTTTCAACCGTTGGACGTGATAAATTAACCGTATTTGCAATTTTAGAAATATCTAATTTCGAACCAATTCTTGATGCTAATAATTTAATTATTGCGCTTAATTCTGGAATTTTTTTAATATCAGCAATTTGAACCAAATCAATATTAATATAAGAACTTAAAATATCCTGCAAAATATCTTTTTTTTCTGAAATATCATCATTTAATACAACTTCTGGAAAACCGCCATAAGTGCAATAATCTTCATATTCAAATTGTAAAGAAGTTGCACTATTTACACTATTATCTAATTCATCTAAATTAGCTATTGACTTGTATTTAATGCTTTTAAAAGTTAAATACTCACCAAAATCTAAAGGATAAATTTCAAAAATTTTCTTTCTTCCAGCCATTGATTCTTGAAACTTATTTTTGATATAATAAGAACTTGAACCTGTTACAATAAATTTAATAGTATAATGATCGTACAAATATTTAATGACACTTGGAATATTTGGTAATAATTGAATTTCATCAATACAAATCATTACTTTTTTAGAAAAATCAACTCCTTTTTTTTCCAAATCTTTTATCGTACTATCATAATTTTTATAACTAAAAAGTTCTCTATGGTCGATTCTCTCTAAATCAAAAAAAAGTTTTTGTTCAATATTTGAAGCTTCCATTAGTTGTTTTACTAATGTTGTTTTTCCTGTTCGTCGCATTCCTGTAAGAACGGTAACTTGTTTTACAGATAAATGTTTTTCTAAATCGTTAAAAATCTTTCGTTTAAAACTCATTTTATTCCATTTTTATCATGCAAATATAATAAATTTAATTATTTAACTTTACAAATAGTATAACTATTTGCTAAGTATATTTTACAAATAGTATAACTATTTGATAAGTAAAATTTATAAATAGTATAAAATTTATAATTTTTTAACTACTCATTCTTTCTTAAAAAAGTAAAATCTAATTGTTTTTTAACCAAATCAGCATTCTTTACTTTAACGTAAACTTCGTCGCCTAATTGTAGTAAACTCTTAGAAATTTCGCCAACTAAAGCATATTGTTTTTCATCAAACGTGTAATAATCGTCTTTAATTTCACGTATTCTACACATTCCTTCACATTTATTAGAGATAATTTCTACATAAATTCCCCATTCGGTAACACCAGAAATTACACCCAAAAACTCTTGGTCTTTATGATCTTGCATGTATTTTATTTGCATGTACTTAATAGAATCACGTTCGGCATTTGTGGCTAAACTTTCCATATTACTAGAATGTTCGCATTTTTCTTCAAATTCTTCTGAAGAAACCGATTTTCCGCCGTCTAAATAATATTGAAGTAATCGATGTACCATAACATCTGGATAACGTCTAATTGGTGATGTAAAATGGCTGTAATAATCAAATGCTAATCCGTAGTGACCAATGTTTTCTGTAGAATACTTGGCTTTACTCATCGTTCTGATAGCTAAAGTATCAATTAAATTCTGTTCTTTTTTTCCATTGACATCTGACATTAATTGATTTAATGATTTAGAAATGTTTTTGTTATCACGTAAATCTAATTTATAACCAAATTTCATAATTAAAGCTTGCATTGCAAAAAGCTTGTCCTCATTAGGTTCATCGTGAATTCTATACACAAATGTTTTCTTTTGTTTTCCAATAAATTCAGCCACTTTTCTATTGGCTAAAAGCATGAATTCTTCAATTAAATGATTAGCATCTTTTGACACTTTGAAATAAACACCTTCTGGTTCTCCGTTTTCATCTAAATTGAATTTTACTTCCACTTTATCAAATGAAATAGCACCTTCATTCATTCTTTTTCTTCTGAGAATTTTAGCTAATTCGTCTAATTTTAAAGTAGCTTCTGTAATTTCGTCGGATGCTTTATATTCTTTTCCAGTTAATGAAATTTCAGCTGGAATTGTAGCAGCTTTAGTTTTTAACGACGAGATGTTATTTTTTGTTGTGTCGTTAAGAAGCAACTCTTTTTTTTCGGAATTTAAATTTTTAGTGTTGCTTTCAATAATAACCTGTGCTTCTTCATAAGAAAAACGTTGGTCAGAATTAATTACCGTTCTACCATTCAATAATAACCTGTGCTTCTTCATAAGAAAAACGTTGGTCAGAATTAATTACCGTTCTACCAAACCATTGATTTAAAACAGTTGCTTTAGTATCAATTTCAAAAATAGCTGAAAATGTATATTTTTCTTCATTCGGACGAAGTGAACAAGTAAAATTAGATAAAACTTCGGGTAACATCGGTACTACTCTATCCACTAAATACACAGAAGTTGCTCTGTTATAAGCTTCATCATCAAGAATAGTTCCTTCTTGTAAATAGTGCGAAACATCGGCAATGTGAATTCCAATTTCATAATTTCCGTTTTCTAATTTTTTAAAAGATAAAGCATCATCAAAATCTTTTGCATCTTTTGGATCAATGGTGAAAGTCAACGTATCGCGCATATCACGACGTTTAGCAATTTCTTCTGGATGAATGGCGGTGTCTAATTTTTGTGCAAAAACTTCTACTTCTACAGGAAAATCATAAGGTAAACCATACTCGGCAAGAATCGCATGAATTTCAGTATCGTGTTCGCCTGGTTTTCCTAAAACATTGATTACTGATCCAAATGGTGAATCGGCTTTCTTAGGCCAATCTTCAATTTTTACTACAACAACATCACCTTGTTCAGCACCATTATATTTATCTTTTGGAATAAAAATATCGGTATACATTTTAGCATTGGCTGTAGTTACAAAAGCAAAATTCTTTTGAATATCAATAACGCCAACAAATTCTGTTTTACTTCTTTCTAGAACTTCAATTACTTCTCCTTCTGGTTTTTTACCTCGACGACGATTGTAAACATAAACCTTAACTTTGTCTTTATCTAAAGCGTGATTCAAATTATTGGTTGGAATAAAAACATCATCTTCAAATTCGTCGCAAATAAAATAAGCGGTTCTTCGAGAAGTCATATCAATTGTTCCCTCGTAGTAATCTTGCGAAACAGCTTTTACTAAATATTTTCCTGGCTCACTTTCAATAATTACTTTTTGTGCAGCAAGAATTTTTAAATCTTTAATAATTTCGTTTCTGCTTTTGGTATCATTTAATTCCAAAACAGCACATATTTGCTTGTAATTGAATTGTTTATTGGCGTTTTGTGATAGTATTTTTAAAATCTTTTCAGAGAAGGTTTTCTCTTTTTTTCCAAACTTTTTTGGGAATTTACTCATAATCTTTTTCTTAATAAGGTTTAAAATTAGTGAATAGTAATTAGTAATTAGTAAATAGTTATGAGATTTATAGAAAATATAACTTTTGTATCTTTATAAAAAAAATAAAAATGATTGAATTCATAACTGTTGCTACATTTAATTTTGCTCACGAAATCATGGTTTTAAAATCTATTTTAGACCATGAAGGAATTCCGTATTTATTTCAGAATGAAAATTTAATTGCAATTGATCCATTAGCAAGTTATGCCTATGGCGGAATTGACTTAAAAGTACATCTAAACGATATTGAAAAAGTAAAAGAGATTTTAAATAACTTAAATACCAATTTAGAAATAGTATAAAATCTATTTTCTGTTCTCTTTATTCTATTTTCTAAAATTTGAAAGTTTTCAACAACTATTAAAAACAATAAAAAGAAAATTTAAATTTAAATTAATTTATGATGGTTATTATAGCGTGTTAATTTGTACAATAACTTTAATTTTTAAAAGTTGATTTTCAAGTTATGCTTTTTTATACCGATTTATCAACATAGTTTTAAGAAAGTAAATTATTGATTTTGAACTAATTTTTAGATTTCATTAACAGTTGTTAATAAGTAAAAAAGCAAACATTTTGTAGATAACTTTGATAGTTAATTTCTGTTGAAAAAGTAGATTTTTGTATTGATAACTTTTCTAAAAAAAGACCAAACTAATTTTGATTTTCTCAACTCAATTTTTGATTACAAATTATACTGATACAACCAAAAAAAACTTCTAATTTTCTATTTTAAGTTGTTAACAAAAGTTGTTAATTTAAAGTTAGCTGAATATCAACGAATTGTAAATTACTATTAACAATGTAAAATTTTAACATTTGAATTAAATTAAATCTAATGATTTACAGCTACTTATAAAAATATGTTATTAACAATAAAACCTTACTATAAGTAAATCAAGCAGTTATATTTTTATAAAAATCAAAACGATATACAAATAAGAATGCCTAAATTTGTTTCCAAAACTACAACACAATTTATTATGAAAATCTCTATCGGAAACGATCACGCAGGACCAGATTATAAAAAAGCAATTGTTTATTATTTACAATCAAAAGGACATGAAATTTTAAACCACGGAACCGATACTTTTGATAGTGTTGATTATCCTGATTTTGGTCATCTTGTTGCTACCGATGTTGAATCGGGAAAAGCTGATTTAGGTATCGTTATTTGCGGAAGTGGTAACGGAATTGCCATGACTGCTAATAAACATCAAGGAATTAGAGCTGCACTTTGCTGGACCAAAGAAATTTCGGCGCTGGCGCGCCAGCATAATAATGCTAATGTGGTGAGTATTCCGGCTCGATTTACTTCTATTCAGCAAGCAGTTGAAATTGTAGATACTTTTTTGAATACTGATTTTGAAGGCGGAAGACACGCAACACGAGTTGAGAAAATAAGCTGTTAAAATTGTGAATATAAACGATACAATACATAAGGATATAAATTTTGGAAGAAAAGTTTCTCTTTTCACTTTTTTAGTGGCAACACTACTTATGTTAATTTTTTACTTTACAGAATTTAAAGGTACCATCTATTTTGTTTTTTTATATTTTTTCACAGCTTTAGGTTTTAATAGTTATATCTTTTTAAAATTAGCCATTTCCTTTTTTAAAGAAGTCGAAAAAAGAAGCACTATACTTTTCACTTTATTTCTTTTGTTAATAAACATTCCGTTAGGCATTCTTTATACCGATTTAGGATTTAAAATCTATAATTCAATAATGTCAAATTACTAAATTTACATTAATTGCGTCAACCAACTGACTAAATTAATGTAAATTCAGTCAATTAGTTGACTGAATTTACATTTTATTATTATATTTGTATCTTAAATTTTAAAATTCTGGGCTATGAATTTTTTGAATCGCGGTATAACAGAACTTTTTAATAAGAGAGTTTTGCCTAACAAAGTATTGATTTTACTAGGCGCAAGACGTGTTGGAAAAACGGCGTTCATAAAAAATTATCTTTCTACAATTCCTAAAGAAGATTATTTACAGTTAAATGGTGAAGATGTTCAAGACGCTAATTTATTAAAAGAACGATCTGT
>JAIFLT010000062.1 GCA_020048955.1 Flavobacterium sp. | reverse complement strand
ACCATTGCTGTTAAGTCAACTTTAGAATTTTGCTTTTTACTTCTTACTTTTCCGCCTTTGCCACCGCCACCGTCGCCGGTATTTAATTCAGCCATTTTATATTATCTTTTTTGAATTAATAATTTTTACCTCTTGCACCAGTAACTAAATTGAAGCTATTGATTTTTTGGTCCTGTAAAATATCCATAATTTTTTTAATGTTTGGATATTCTTGTTTAGCATCACCTCTGATGGCGAAGTCGAGATCTTTACCATCTGGATGTAATTCAATATTTGCTTGACGTGCCGTATAAATCCAATCTTTTAATTGATTGTCAAGTGAGTCCAATGGTATACCTGGTTGCACACCTGCTTTATTTCTGTCTGCAGATTTCATAGCAATAATTTGTTTAAGCGCTTGTATTGGCACTCCAAACTCATCAATTAGAGCAAATTGAGCTGATTCTTCTGGTGTGAATTTCACTCCATATTTATTACCCATTAACTCAAGTGTTTTTTCGCGAACATCTCTGTCTTTCATTCCAAAAAACACTTTATCTTTTCCTTCACTTTTACCGACAGTCAACGTCACTAAACCAGTTTCAGGAAGTTTTACTTCTACTGTTGACGCTGGTGTTTCTACAGGCAATGGCTCTGGAGTCTTTGCTGTAGCTGTCAAAATGAAGAACGTAAGCAAAAGGAAAGCTACGTCACACATTGCTGTCATGTCGATAGATGCCGCCTTTTTAGACATTTTTATTTTTGCCATTTGTTATATATTTTTTTTTCTAACACATTATAATCTGTGTTAAAAAAAAGTTACTATTATTTTAAACTTCCTCTCAATCTTCTGTAAGTATTTACGATTGCTGTTCCAGCTTCGTCGATAGAATAAGTTAAAGTATCGATTTTAGAAGTAAATAAGTTGTAAGTAACAATTGCTAAAGCAGAAGTAGAAATTCCTGTTGCAGTATTGATAAGTGCCTCAGAAATACCATTTGCTAATAAAGCTTGATCAGGAGTACCAGCAGTTGCTAATGCACCAAACGCTTTAATCATACCTGTTACTGTTCCTAATAATCCTGCAAGAGTTCCTAAAGACACTAGTGTAGAAAGAATAGTCATGTGTTTTTCTAACATTGGCATTTCTAATGAAGTAGCTTCTTCGATTTCTTTGTGAATCATCTCAGCAGCTTCTTCGCTTGAAAAACCTTCTTTTTTAACGTCTTGATATTTAACTAATGCAGCTCTAATAGCATTTGCCACTGACCCTTTTTGTTTGTCGCAAGCATCGATTGCATCTTCAATGTTACCACCAGCAATACTAGATTGAACTTTTTTCATAAAGGCATCTAAGTTACCTTTTCCTGCAGCTTTAGAAATAACAAAATATCTTTCGAAAGAGAAAACAATTACCATTAATAATAATCCCATTAAGACGGGTACAATTGGACCTCCTTTGTAAACCATTGCTAAATAATTTCCAGGAAGCGGATGTCCTGTGTTTACTCCACCTTCGAAGTTTGCACCATTACCCATAATAAAGTTCCAAATAATCCATCCAACAAAAATACATGCTGCGATGATAATTCCAGAAATCATTCCTCCTCCGTTTGAACCGTTGTCTTTTTTAACGTTTGCCATTTTTTAAAATTTTAAGTTTTTAATAATTTATTAGTTTTAGTTGTAAGTAAACTTGAATAGGAGCAAATTTAATTTTTTAGTTTAAATAAAAAAACTTTTTTTGTTATTTATTATATTATCTTAAATCATAAACTATCAAAGAATTTATTCTATTGAAATTTTAATTTTAATGTTAATAATTTAATATTTTTAAGCATAATTACTCAATAACTCAATAAATCTTATTCTTTATAACGTTTAATTTAATGTGTTTATTATTACTATAGAGATAAAAAAAGAACAAAAGGTTGGGAAGAGGCAAAAAAATTAACACTATTTAAACATCAAGAGAAGTGAAAAATGTATTATATTCGCTTTAAATTAAAAATCATTCTAATTTTCATAATTAATGAGTAAAAAAGAGAACTTCATTAAGCACATTAACGAAGGATACACTTCAAAAGGAGAAAGTCTAATTCTTGGAGCTGCTATTTTAGATGCTGAACCGGTTGGAGAAACTCAAGTTAGAATTCCATTGAAAACATTAAACCGTCATGGATTAATTGCTGGTGCTACTGGAACTGGAAAAACTAAAACCATTCAGGTGCTTTCTGAGCAACTGTCTTCTTTTGGGATTCCGGTGTTAATGATGGATATTAAAGGTGATTTTTCTGGAATTGCGCAACGTGGTGAGGAGAAAACTTTTATTACAGAACGTCATACAAAGATTAATATTCCTTATACTCCAAGTTCTTTTCCTGTTGAGTTAATGACACTTTCTGCTCAAGATGGTGTGAGAATGAGAGCTACCGTTTCTGAATTTGGTCCTGTTTTATTTTCGAGAATTTTAGATTTAAATGATACTCAAGCTGGTGTGATGGCGGTTATCTTTAAATATTGTGATGATAACAAAATGCCTTTGTTAGATTTAAAAGACATTAAAAAAGTGCTTAATTACATCACCGAAGAAGGAAAAGATGAAATTTCTGAAAATTATGGCAAAATTTCAACCGCTACCACGGGAACCATTTTGAGAAAAATTATCGAACTAGAACAACAAGGTGGCGATTTCTTTTTTGGAGAAAAGTCATTCGAAATTGATGATTTGATGCGCATTGATGAAAACGGAAAAGGTTACATAAATATATTGCGTCTAACCGATATTCAAGATAAACCAAAATTATTCTCGACATTTATGTTGAGTTTGTTGGCTGAAATTTATCAGCAAATGCCAGAAAAAGGCGATGTTGATCAACCAGAATTAGTTTTGTTTATTGATGAGGCACATTTACTATTTGACGAAGCAAGCAAAGTACTTTTAGATCAGATAGAAACTATTGTCAAGCTTATTCGTTCGAAAGGAATTGGCGTTTACTTTGTTACACAAAATCCAATGGATATTCCAAAAGGTATTTTGGCGCAATTGGGTTTGAAAATTCAGCATGCGTTAAGAGCTTTTACCGCAAACGACAGACAAGCCATCAAACAAACAGCAGATAATTATCCAACATCTGAATACTATCAAACGGATGAAGTTTTGACTTCGCTGGGTATTGGAGAAGCTTTTGTTACTGCATTAAATGAAAAAGGAATTCCAACACCTTTGGTTGCAACAATGCTTCGTGCACCTCAAAGTAGAATGGATATATTGGTCGATTCAGAAATTGAAGCAATCAATGCAAAATCTAAATTGGTTAAAAAATATGCCGAAGAAATTGACCGTGAAAGTGCCTACGAAATTCTGAATAAAAAAATTGAAGAAGCATTTGAACAAGTCGTCGAAACAGAGGTAGAAGAGAAAAAAAACAATGAACCAAGTACGGCAGAAGTCATTGGTAAATCGGTTACTAAAGTAGTTACAAGTGCCAGTTTTATTAGAGGCGTTTTTGGAATTTTGATGAAGGTTTTTAAGAAATAGAGGGGAGTTGGGAGCTGGGAGCTGGAAGTTGGGAGTTGGAAGATGGAAGATGGGAGTTGGAAGATGGGAGCTGGGAGTTGGAAGTTGGGATTTTTTTAAAAAACTCATACACTTTTAAACTCATTACAAACCAATGAAAGGTTACATTACTATAGGTTTGCTTATACTTTCTAATGTATTTATGCTATTGGCTTGGTATGGGCATTTAAAATTTAAAGAATTAAAATGGTTTATTTTATTTTTAGAAAATGAAAAAAAAATTTCTTTTTACTACGTTATTATTTAGTATTATTACTCTTTCTCAAAGTAAGAGCGTTTTATTTTTAGGAAATAGTTATACTCAAGTAAATGATTTACCTCAATTATTTGTAAATGTTGCTCAATCAACAAATGATATTTTTATTGTTGACAGTAACACTCCTGGCGGACATACATTACAACAACACAATAGTAATCAGACTTCTATTGCTAAAATAAACCAAGGAAATTGGGATTTTGTAGTGCTTCAAGAACAAAGTCAATTACCTTCATTTCCAATAAATCAGGTTAACACTCAAGTATTTCCTTTTGCTCAAAGTTTAAATAATTTAATTATTTCTCAAAATCCTTGTGCAGAAACTGTCTTTTATATGACTTGGGGAAGACAAAATGGCGATAGTCAAAACTGTGTTGCAAATCCTGCTGTTTGTACCTATGAAGGAATGGATGATTTATTAAAATATCGTTATATGACTATGACAATAAACAACGAAGCAATTGTTTCACCTGTTGGAGCTGTTTGGCGTTATTTAAGAACAAATCATCCTTCATTAAATTTATATAGTTCAGATGGAAGCCATCCTTCAATAATTGGCAGTTATGCTGCAGCTTGTGCATTTTACACTACATTAACTCGAAAAAACCCACTATTTATAACATTCAATTCAACTCTAACTTCTACTGATGCAGAAATAATTAAACTTGCCGTAAAAAATGTAGTATTTGATCATTTAATGGATTGGAAAATTGGAAATTATGATGTGGTTTCTAATTTTACTTTTTCAAATAATTCAACAAATGAACTTAACTTTGAAAATAATTCTTTATATGCAACTGATTATACATGGAATTTTGGCGATGGTAATACCTCAAGTGCATTAAATCCAACACATAGTTATTCTTCAGGTGGAGAATATACAGTGACACTTACAGCTTCAAAATGTGGAAACTTTTCAACTTCTCAACAAACAATAATAATACCTAATTTATCCAATACAGATTTGATTTCTGAAAATATTAAATTAAATATTTATCCAAATCCTACTCAAAATAATTTAATAATTGAATCTAATTCTATAATGGAATCTATTTTTATTTATGATATCAACGGAAGATTGATTGAATTTATTGAAAATAAAAGCTCACAAAAAACAATTGATTTTTCTGAGAAAAGAGAAGGTTTTTATTTTTTAAAAATTCATTCTAATGGAAAAACGTTTATAAAAAAAATCATCAAAAATTAATGAAAAAATACTTAATTCAAAAATCTCCATTCGTAGTTCCAACTTCAGATGGAAAACTAATTGAAGAGCATCATGGTAAAGTAGCAACCAAAAATAATGATATTTCAATTGCACACATGGTGGCGCCACCCAAATGGAGTGAACCTTTTCAAACGCCAGAATTTGAAGAATACACTTATATCATTTCGGGCAAAAAGCAATTTATTATTGAAGATGACCTAGTAATTTTAGAAGCAGGTCAATCTATTAAAATAGAAGCCAATACTAGAGTTCAATATTCTAATCCGTTTGATGAACCTTGCGAATATATTGCTATTTGCAAACCTGCCTTTGATTTTGAGAAAGTACATCGGGAGTAAAACACCAAAAAACTAAATTCCAATCTTTATAGTTATTGGGATTTGGAATTTAAAAGTTGAATAATTCTATTCTCAACTTCTTCTGAATTCCAATTTTCTTGTATATTTTCAATTTTCAAAACTTCTTCCATGATTTTATTTTGAAAATCTCCAATGGCTAATGCTTCTGAATAGGGTTGTAAACTAAAAGTTACACGACTGTAAAGCGGCAACCATTTGTCTGGATGCTTATCTGAAAACCATTTTTCAATTTTCTTTTGAAGTAGAAACTTTTCATCAGCAGTTTTGGAACTCATTTCCATGAAATTTCTATAAGAAAGTTCTGCGATAGCATCAGTATTTGGTTTTCTTGAATTTTCGTATTCGTTTAACAAATTTGCCCAATCATCGCCATATTTTTCAATCATAGTATTTAAAACGGTAATATCTTCAAATCCGGCATTCATTCCATGTCCGTAGAATGGAACTATTGCATGACAAGCATCTCCAATAAGAGCTACTTTATCACTAAAAGTCCATGGAAAACATTTCATTGTAACCAAGTAACTCGTTGGGTTTTTGAAAAAATCTTCCACTAAATTAGGAATCACTTCTTTAGTATCTGGAAAATATTGAGCGAAAAAATCAACCAGTTGTTCTTTTGATTGCAATGATTCAAAAGAGTTTTCGCCATCATGTGGCATAAACAATGTGCAAGTAAATGTACCATCTAGATTGGCTAAAGCCATCAACATAAATTTACCTCTTGGCCAAATATGTAAAGAATTTTTATCTAATTTGTGCGAACCATCTGCATTGGCAGGAATGTGTAATTCTTTGTAACCAATTTCTAAAAATTCTTGTGAATAATTAAACATACTCTGGCGTTGCATTCTATGTCTAATTCTTGAAAAAGCACCATCAGCCCCAAAAGTTAAATCATAGTCTTTGGTAATCCACTCGCCTCGTTCAGTTTCGCCAATTGATATCGTTGCGGTAGCTAAATCTACATCCCAGACCTTTTCTTCAAAGAAAAATTCAACACCCGCTTTTTCGGCTAAATCAACCATTGTTTTGTTAAGCAAACCTCTTGATAACGAATAAATTACTTCGCCATCTTTTCCATAAAACTGGTCATTAACTGTATTATCACCTACGTGAATAGCTCGTTTTTCAACAGTAATACCAATTCCTAAAACCTCTTTTTCTAGACCAATGTCTCTTAAAGCCCTAACACCTCTATCGGATAAAACTAAGTTTATAGATCTTCCTGAGAAATTTATTTTTCTAATATCTGGACTTCTATCATAAATATGAACCGTATGACCTCTTCTTTTAAGATAAATTCCTAATAAAGTTCCAACTAATCCTGAACCTACAATAGCTATTTTTTTGGGAGTTTGCATTATATTTTATAAACGGTTTTGCAAAATTATTCTTTTTTGTCCTTCTGACGATGGAAGAATCTCAATTACTTTTTAGGAACAAAAACCAACTTTGTCGATGTCTCTATAATCTCTTTCTTATTCATCTTCATTTTTCTGAACTTGCCTTGATTGTATATTTCGGCTTGGTCATTATAATGCTTACTCATTGGATTTCCAGAATTTCCTGTTGGCAAAATACTTACACTGTTTTCAACATCAGAAAAATCGATAATTCTTCGAGTTGATGGTCCTGCTTTTACTTCATAAATTCCATTAGATGAAAAACCAAACATTAAATTATTAATCACTTCTTTGCTTCCTGCTACCTCAAATTTTCCAACATTAAAAAATGATGATAAAAGTTCTATTTTACCAATTGGATGTTCGTGTTTCAAGGTATGAACCTGATTCCATGTCCATTTTGAAATATCTTTTCCAAGTTGTTTTTCGAGTTCGGCAACGGTTTCTTTAAATGACTTTGTTAAAATTTCTTTACGAGTTTCTTTTTTATCTTTAGTTTTAGAATTATCCCACCAAACGGATTTTTCATTAGTAACTTGTGATTCAATTATTTGCTTAACTACATGTGTTGAAAGCAACGCCGAAAATTTATCTTTACCCAATTCATCTTGAAAAGTATTTTCTAAATATCTATATAGTAATTTATTATAAATTGTAGGCGCAACATCATTTAGTTCATTAGTTCCTTTCCAATTTGAAATTATTGAATACGCTAATTCAAAATTTTTAGTTTCATTTTTGGTTGAAATTTCAGAAAGAATTTCAGTTACAATTACCGAACTTCTTGAAGAAGTATTATCCAAAATCATTTTTTGAACATCTGTTGCAGTCCAATCATTTTTGGGAGACAATAATCCATCTATTCGCATCGCTCTATCCTTTGGCAAATAATATCCTGGATATAAATAACCATCAACTGCTTCTGTCTGATTATTGGAAGAATAGACATAATTCCAACTTGGATTTAAAGCTGATGGATTTTTAGAGAAATCGAGAAACTCCTTTTTATCATCCTCGCCATTACTTCCATTTAGGATAAAATTAGGATTTACATTTTTTGGTAATTTATACAATTTTCCGGCGGCCGTCCACGAAATATTATTTTGTGCATCGCCATACATAATGTTTAGTCCTGGCGCATGAATGAGTTCAATGTTTTTTCTGAAATCAGTTATATTTTTAGAATGACTTAAATGATAAACAGCATCTAAAATTTGATTTTTTTGTTGGGTATAAATCCACGAAAGTGCAATGGGTTTATCGGTAGAAATGGTATTTAAAACTTCATTCATAATGTATCCATGAATGCTTTCTCTAATGTTTAAAACAATATCAGAACTGTCTTTTACTTTAATGGATTTTTTACGATTTTTAAAATCTAAAAACTCATTCTTATATTTGTATTGATTAGCATTTTTCGGATTAATTTCTTCTTGAAACAAATCGATATCGTCATTTTCAAACATAGTTATTCCATAAGCATAATCGCGATTATGTGCTAAAAGCGGAAAGGGTGTTCCTGCCAAATAATAACCATACATTTCATAATCTGGACAAGAAATATGTGCCTCATACCAGGAACAAGGTTGCGCAAAAGCAATATGCGGATCGTTGGCAAAAATAACTTTGCCCTTTTTAGTTTTTTGCGAACCTATTACCCAACTATTGCTTCCTATAAATGCTGGAACTGGTGCGTTGTCTAAAATACTTGCTACTTGTTTAGAAATATCAGAATAATTAGAAACTTCACCATCAAAACTCTTTAATTGAACCGTGCCAAGAGCACCATCCAACCCAAAATCTTTTAAATATGTAGCACCTAAATCATCGCGAATGTCAGTCAATAAAGGATCTGTTTTTTGAGCCATAGCAAAACTAAAAGACATAAATCCGAAGATATTATAAACGTCTTTCAAAGTAAATGGTTGCTTTTCTATACCTAACAAGGTAAATTCAATTGGGGTTTTTCCGTTTTCAATGTATTGATTTATACCATCTAGATAAGCCATTGATAATTTATAACTTTCAGATTTTTTATCTATATTTTCAACAACATTTTGTGAGTTTTCATCAATGCCTAAACCAACAAAAAACATATCTGTTTTAGAAACTTTATTACCAAAAAGTTCCGATAATCTTCCAGCTGCAATTCTTCGTAGCAATTCCATTTGCCACAATCTATCTTGTGCATGAACATAACCTAAAACTACTTGAGCATCGGTTTGATTAGCGGCGTAGATATGCGGAATTCCATAATCGTCAAAGAAAACTTCGGTATTTTTTGATATATTTTTTATATCAACTTCGCCTTCATATTGAGGTTTGGTAGTTTGCAAATAAATGTAAATAGAAAGTGTAATTACAATTATAAAGACTATTATTACAAGTAATATTTTTTTTAATTTTTTCATGGGTTTGGAATTAAATACCAAATATAAATAAAATAAACCATTAATTTAAGTTACCTTAAGTCTTATCTTAATTTTCTTAATCTTAATGGTTAAAAAATGGTTATAGTTTTTTATTTTTTTGGAAACTCAATTTTTGTCCCAACATTCAATCCATTGTTTTTAGCAAGAACACCACACATGTGAAACAACATTCTGGCACCTACATTTCCGTCCCAATCGTCGTTTTCACCAGGGGCTACTTCTACTAAGTCGAAACCAATAATTTCTTTGCCACTTTCGGATAATTTATTGAATAAATAAGTAGCTTGCTCAAATGAAAATCCGCCTGGAACCGGAGTTCCTGTATTTGGGCAATACCATGGATACATTCCGTCAATATCAAATGAAATGCACACTTTTTGTGGTAATGAAACTATGATGGCATCGCATTGTTGTTGCCACGTTTTACCTTCAAAAGTTTCGTTTTTCAGATCGGAATCAGTGTGAACTAATACTCTTTCGCTTTGCGATTTTACAACCTCAACTTCTTGTTCGCAGAAATCACGAATTCCGACTTGCACAATTTTAGAAATTTGAGGAATTTGCAACGCATTATACATAATTGATGCGTGAGAATAGGTAAAGCCTTCGTAGGCAATACGTAAATCCATGTGTGCATCAAGGTGAAGAATACCAAAGTTATCATGTTTTGTTGCCAAAGCTTCATAGTAACCAAGTGGCGTTGAATGATCGCCACCAAGAAGAACCACTTTTTTTTCTTGATTCATCCAATGCAAAACGGTTTCTTTAACTTCGGTATGCAAGTTGCGACAAACCTTATTTATTTTTTGTAAATCAGCTTGTAACGCTGCAATTTCAACCACATTTTGACCGTCTTCTAAAGCTTCAATGATGGGCTGTGCTACTGCTTTGAATTTATCTGAATTGGTTTTCCATGAATCTGGAATTTCTGCATAATATATTCCTAATTTCCATAATTCTGGAAAATCTTGATGGTTTAAATCCACTTGAAAGGAGGCGTTCAAAACAGCATCAGGACCTTCAGAGGCACCTGCACCATAACTAACAGTTACTTCCCATGGCACGGGAATTATAATAATTTCTGATTGTTCTGCTGAAAATGGTAATCCGAAAATAGTTGCATCGGCTAATCCAGGTTGCGATGGATCGAAAGTATTTATTATTTCTTGTTTAGTCATTTTTTTATAAGATTGAAGGATATTAAGATGTTAAGATTGAAAGAATTTAAGATGGCAGGATTTTATTGTTTAATTTTTTCCCTAATTTCTTAATAAAATTATTTATCATTACTATAATTCTATTTTATTCATTTGATAGAATTGAAAAATCTTCATTTTTTAAAAACTCTAAATCTAATGAAACTAACATTTGTGTATCAATTTCTCTACAAGAACCTAAAGCGTTTTCTAAAAATATCACAAAATGTTTATTTGAGAATTTTGCTGAACCTTCAGCACTATTTGAAGGCACAGAAACCACAGCTCTTCTCAACGGACTAATAAGTCTGAATTTTTCTTCTTCGGGAAATTTTGATGTAATTTTATATATTGGTGTACAAAATTTTAAACTTGATTTCCAAATTTCTAATTCTTTATAATTGTGCATTTTTTAATTTATTTATTCAATAGTTAAAAGATTGAAAAATGGATATACTTAAAAATTTATCTTTCTCTCCTTTTATCTACAAACTCTTTCTATCTTTTTAAAAGTATTCCTTGTTTAAGAATCTGCCCAAAGTTATACATGTCTTCATACGAAGTGTATAATGGCACTGGAGCAAGGCGAATTACATTGGGTTCACGCCAATCGGTAATTACTCCGTTTTTCATTAGATAATCAAATAAACTGCGACCTTCTCCATGAAGAAAAACAGATAACTGACAAGCTCTTTCAAGTTGGTTAGTAGGTGTAATTATTTCAAAGGTACTGGCAACCTCTTTGTCTATTTCGTGAAGAATAAATTCTAAATAAGCAGTAATTTGATTTCTTTTTGCGATGAGTTTATCCATGCCAACTTCGGCAAATAGTTCTACTGATGCTAAATAGGGAGCTAATGAAAGAATTGGTAAATTAGAAACTTGCCATCCGTCTGCGCCGTGAACTGGGTCGAAAGTTGGTTCCATTTTGAAACGTCGTTCTTTATTATGTCCCCACCAACCAGCGAATCTTGGTAGGTTAGATTGATGGTGCTTTTCGTGAACAAAAACGCCTGATGCATTTCCTGGTCCTGAATTCATATATTTATAAGAACACCAGGCGGCAAAATCAACCTTCCAATCGTGGAGTTCTAATTTTATATTTCCGGCTGCATGTGCTAGATCGAAACCTACGTTTGCTCCTACTTTATGTCCGGCTTCGGTAATGGTTTTCATATCGAAAACTTGACCTGTGTAGTAGTTTACACCTCCAAACAATACTAATGCTAATTCATCTCCTACTTCATCAATTTTTGCTAAAATGTCTTCAATACGAATGTTGTGTTCACCTTCTCTTCTTTTAATTTCAACGATAGCATCTTCTGGTTTATAACCATGGTGATTAACCTGTGATTGAAACATATATTGATCTGAAGGAAAGGCTTTTTCTTCGCAAATAATTTTGTATCGTGTTTTTGTAGGTCGATAAAAGGATACCATCAATAAATGCAAATTGATAGTTAAAGTGTTCATTACCGCTACTTCTGAAGGTTTTGCGCCTACAATTTTGCTCAATGGTTCTGCAAAACGCTCTTGATAATCCCACCAAGGTTTTTGGGCATAAAAATGACCTTCAACAGCTAGATTTGCCCAATCATTCATCACATCTTCAACATAAGTTTTGGCAGATTTTGGTTGTAACCCAAGTGAATTTCCTGTAAAGTAAATGACATCTTTACCGTCATGTTGAGGAAAAATAAATTCTTTTCTGTATTTTTTTAATTCGTCTTGAGCATCTAATTGTTTTGCGAATTCTAGTGTGTTTTTAAAGATCATTGTAAAATTTGTTTGTGGTGTAAATGTATAGAAAAAAGAGAATAGAGAAAAGAAAAAAGACTTTTGAAAATTGATTTTGTTTAAAACAACAACTGCCCAGATGCTAAAATTGTTTGAGCTGTTTCAGCAGCAGGAATATAGTTTGTAGATATGCCTAGTGATTCGCTCCTAATAAGATTCCTACGGAATAATAAAATTGTGGGTAAAAAAAATCTCACCATTGCTGATGAGATTTATTATAGGAAAGAGACTTCGACAAGCTCAGACTGACAAAACTATTATTATATTATCAACATTGCGTCGCCATAAGAATAGAATTTGTATCCTTCTTTGATGGCTTCTTCGTATGCTTTTTTCATTAAATCGTGTCCGCAAAATGCTGAAATCATCATTAATAATGTTGATTTTGGTGTATGAAAATTAGTAATCATTGCGTCTGCAATGCTGAAATCGTATGGTGGAAAAATGAATTTGTTTGTCCAGCCCTCAAATGGATTTAGAGTTCTTTGTGATGAAACTGAACTTTCAATTGCACGCATTGAAGTTGTTCCTACGCAACAGATTCTTTTCTTTTTAGCTTTTGCATTGTTAACGATATCGCAAGCTAATTGATTGATTTTTAATTCTTCTGAATCCATTTTGTGTTTAGACAAATCTTCAACCTCAACTGGATTGAAAGTTCCTAAACCTACGTGAAGTGTAACTTCGGCAAAATCAACTCCTTTTATTTCTAATCTTTTAAGAAGGTGTTTTGAAAAGTGTAAACCTGCAGTTGGAGCTGCTACAGCACCTTCTTCTTTGGCGTAAATGGTTTGGTAACGTTCTGCATCTTCTTCGGTTACTTCTCGATTGATGTATTTTGGTATTGGTGTTTCTCCAAGTTCTGTTAATTTATTTCTGAATTCTTCGTAAGAGCCATCGTAAAGAAAACGTAAAGTTCTTCCTCGTGAAGTTGTATTATCAATTACTTCTGCTACCAATGAATCGTCGTCACCAAAATAGAGTTTATTTCCAATTCTGATTTTACGTGCAGGATCTACTAATACGTCCCAAAGACGTTGTTCTGCATTTAGTTCTCTTAACAAGAAAACTTCGATTCTTGCACCTGTTTTTTCTTTGTTTCCATACATACGTGCTGGAAAAACTTTAGTGTTGTTAAGAATCATTACATCGCCATCACCGAAATAATCAATCACATCCTTGAACATTTTGTGTTCTATAGTTCCTTTTTTTCTGTCGATAACCATTAAACGTGATTCGTCACGGTTTTCTGCTGGATATTCAGCTAATAATTCTGTTGGTAAATTGAATTGAAAATGAGATAATTTCATTTAAAAAATTTTAAGAGTTTAAAAGTCTAAAAGTTTAAGAGTGTTTTCTTATTCCTTTAAAATTCAGATTGCAAATATACTATTATGAAATAGGCGTTGTCAAGTAAAAAGGGGTTTATTTTATAAATCTCCCAATTTACCTGACAACGCCAAGAAAAAAAACTACTTACTTTAAACTTACTTAAACTTACTTAACAATTGAACTTTGCCATCCATATCTTTGGAAGCCGTTAGAATTAACGCTCCTTTTTTTCCTTTTTCGTAATAATGAAGTTTATCACCTTCTTCCATCTTGATAGTTGTTGTTGCTCCTTTGGTTAAGGAATAACTTCCGCCACTTCCGGCATTTATAACTTTAACTTCGTTATCGGTATCATTTTTTATTTTGATATCAAATTTCTCCGAAACCAATTCTAACTTTTCTGTTTTTAAAATAGTATTAGAGGGTGTATTAAACGAAGTTACTGTTAAAGCTATGATTGAAATAAAAATTATTTTTTTCATGATTCGATTATTTTATGATTACTTTTTTAATTGCACTATTGTTTTCAGCATCTTGAATACGTACCATATACATTCCAGCAGCTAAATCAGAAACATTAATTTGTTTTTGATATTTCTACTGATTTTACTTCTAAAGTTGTTTCGATATTTAAAACATCGTTTACCGGATTTGGATAAAGAGAAACTTCTAAATTGTTTTGAGCAAAATCAGATGATGATAGAGTGTTGTTATTGTATAAACTTGTAATATCGGCTTGATCTAAAACATAATTATATATTTTTAAATCATCAATGGCACCATTAAAATAAGTTGCTGTTCCGCTTTCGGTTAAGCCAAGCTTAAAGACATCTAAAGCACTTGCTGTATTAAAGGATTTTGCACCAGAACTAAATAAAACACCATTTTTATATACTGTCGCCGTACTTCCGTCGTAAGTGCACACATAATGTACCCAAGTAGTATTTGTGTAGGTATTAGCTGTTTCTAAGTTAGCTCCTGCATTTGCAAAATACAATATTGTTGTTGGTCTTAATGCAAGTCCGTTTCCATTAGCAGAAGTGCCATAATGAAATATATAATTAATCTGACTATCGAAAACATTAGTTTTTGCCCATACTGAAATAGTTCTTGGATTAGCTCCATAAGGTAATCCAACTATTGTAGCCGAAGTTCCTGTATCATTAATATTAATAGCCCCGTTTGCGTTGTTATGTCTGTCTGTTGTAAATGAAGTACCAGCATTTGAAGTAAATGGACTATTTCCATTTATATTGTTATACGTATTATCAAAACTATATTCTGCAATTGTTATGGGCGTTGTTACTACGGAAGCAAGAGTTGTGAAATTTCCAATTGTACTCACAGCAGTTCCAGCAGAATTTGTGGCTTCAATTTGATAATAATATAAAGTACTTGGCAATATTCCCGATATTGAAGCCGAACCAGGAGTTACAGAACTTCCTGAAACTGAAAAACCAGCAACTTGACTTGACAAACTTCCACTTGTTAAACCATACTTAACTATTGATGTAGTAGCTCCATTATTTGCATTCAATGAATATGAAATTGTAGCCGAATTAGATCCAACAGCCAGATTTATAGCAGAAATTACTGGTAATGTTGCTGGAACTGCTGGTACTATCTTTCTAATTCTGTGGTTTCCATATTCTGATGCATATAAAATAGTATTAACAGGGTCAATTGTTATACCAACTAATGTATTAAAAGTTGCAACCGAAACATCACCATCAACTGAGCCAGTACTTCCTGTTCCTGCATAGGTAGTAACCACTGCAGAAGGTGTAATTTTTCTAATTACATAGTTAAAGGTGTCTGTAACATATAAATTACCTGCAGTATCTATTGCAATTCCGTTAAGTCCGTTATTAAATCGAGCGTTAGTTCCTGTGCCGTTTAAATATCCTTGTGTTCCTCCTGCAAAGGTAGTAACCACTCCAGCTGTTGTAATTTTTCTAACTCTACAATTTTCTCCCACATACACATTTCCGGAGGCATCTACTGCAATTCCAAAAGGATAATCAAATTGAGCTGCAGTACCAGTGCCATTTGTAAATCCTTGATTACTTCCTGCTAGTGTAGTTACAACTCCTGCTGATGTTATTTTTCTAATTCTATGATTATAAGTGTCAGAAACATATAAGTTTCCAGAAGCATCAATGGCTAAACCATAAGGTCTATTAAATTGTGCTGCGGTTCCTGTACCATCGGCAGTTCCTAATGTTCCTCCAGCAAAAGTTGTAACAACCCCAGTAACTGTTATTTTTCTGATACAATTGTTTTCAGAATCACAAATAAATGTATTGTTAAAACCATCTCTTGCTACGCCTGCAACATTCCCGAATTTTGCTGCAGCTCCAGTTCCGTTTACAAAACCAAAAGTACTTCCAGCCAACAAGGCAGTTGAATTGTCTGAAAATATTTTTCTTACCTTATAATTTCCTTGATCAGCAACTACAACAGCGCCACCTCCATCAAAAGCTATACCATAAGGACTATTAAACCGTGCCGCGGTTCCAATTCCTTCAACATAACCCGAAGTTGAACCCGCCATTGTGGAAATTGTTTGCGCATTCCCTAAAGAAAAAGCAAATAATAAAAGAATAAGTAATTTTGTTTTCATTATAAGTAGTTTTTAATTTAATTCAAAAATACTTACCTAACATCTGCTTTCAGTAGATGAGTTTACCAAACCTAGTTTTCAGTTAACCAATGCATTAAAAATCAAAAAAACACCTCGAAAGGTGTTTTTTGGTTTTATGAAAATAATTGAATTAGTATCGTAAAAATAGAAGAGTACAAAACCAACAATAGAATTTCCAACCTATATGCCTCTATTTTTGACTTAAAAAACTTCATCCTTATTTTTAGTTAATTACTATTTTTTTAGTAGCACTATTATTTTCAGTATCTTGAATGTGCACCATATATACTCCGGGAGCTACATTAGACACATTAATTTGTTTTTGATTGGATGACAACACTTTTTGACCTTATTTCTACTGATTTTACTTCTAAAGTTGTTTCGATATTTAAAACATCGTTTACCGGATTTGGATAAAGAGAAACTTCTAAATTGTTTTGAGAAAAGTTTATTGATGATAACGAATTATTATTGTATAAACTACTAACTTGACTTTGAGTTAATTCATAATTAAATATTCTAAGGTCATCAAATTCTACGATGGCAGTGTTTCCTCCTAATCTAAAAGCGGCATTTTGAGTATTTAAAGTGAAGTTGAAAGACTGACCTATTAAAGTTCCGTCAGCATATAGTTTTGCAGAGGCACCATTATAAGTTATAACTAGGTGTATCCAAGTGTTTGCAGCTGATGAACCCCCAAAGCTATAGTCGCTACCAAAGGTTTGAAAAACATATCCGCCACCAGCGCTTAAATATACTCCAAAGGTTTGTTGACTAGCATTTGCTCCGTAAGCAAACAATCCAATAGCTGCAGTATGAGTGGGTTTTTTGTACCACATAGAAACGCTTCTAATGCTATTTCCAATGGGTATATTAGGAACCGTAGCTGTAATGGGTGATGTGGTGCTCCCTACTCTAATGGCAGCATTTGCTTGATTATTTCTATCGTTAACAAATGTTGCGTTTGTAGATGAAAACGGACTTTGATTATTGATATTAGTGTAGGTATTATTAAAAAGATAGTAGGCAACTGGTGAATCGTCGGTAGTGGTAAAAGTGCCCATAGTGCTTTGAGTAGTACCTGCCGTGTTTGTAGCTTCAATTTGATAAAAATATTGTGTGTTTGATGTTAAACCAGTAATACTTGCGCTGCCATTTGTGGGAGCATTAAAATTAGCCACAAAACCTGTTACTTGATTTGAAAGTGTGGTGCTCGATAATCCATAGCGTACTATAGAGGTAGTACTGGCATTGTTTGCGTTTAAGGAATAATTAATTGTAGCCGAATTAGTTAAAGTAGTTGTGGTTATACTTGCAATTGATGGTGCAGTGGGTGCAGGTACAACTACACTGTTGTAATAATATAAGTTAGCCGCTTCAGTATCTGATATGGCTCGATCATATATTTTTAAATCATCTATTCTTCCGTCAAAATTTCCGCCAAAAGAAGCAGTGTTTCCAACGGTTGACCAACTTTTAGGCACGGCAGCGACTAATGTGCCATTTATATATAGTCTAACAGTAGTTCCGTCATACGATGCTACCAAGTGTTGCCAAGTACCCGTGGTGGCACTTATAGGATAAGTTACATCATTATTAATACCTCTAACTAATACACTTACATTATTACCCGTTCTGTTAAAACCTAGTCCAAATCCTTGATTAGTTACACTTGAACCATAAAAAAACAAGGAACCATTACCCGTAAGGTATGCAGACACATTGACCCAAAGACTAACGGTTCGTGCTTGTGTATTGAGTGGAATATTTGAAATTGTTGCTTGTCCACCACCAAATTGTGAAGTAAAAACAGCTCCATTAGTCAAACCATCTCTACCACCAGAAAAAGCTGTACCAGAGGAATTAGGTGTAAAAGCAATGGAATTAGACTCGTTCATATACGAAGTATTAAACTTCCATTCATGAATTAAACCTGTTGGATCTGCTAGTGTTGTAAAGTTGTTTACTGTAGATAATGTCCAAGGTCCTGTGGCATTATAACTAACCGAAAGCCTGTAATAATATGTTGTAGCTCCTATTAAATTAGTTAAAAATGTAGTTTCGCTAAACGAATTTCCTACGCAATTACTTGTTGAAAGTTGAGCAGACGATATTAATTGACTAAAATTTGAAAATTTAGAATATTCTACTTTATAATAAACCAATTGACAATTATTTTGAACGGTATAACTTATATCAGCAGTCGAAGAAGTAACATTTTGATGACTAATTTGAGAAATATTAATGCTACCGGCTACTAAATTACTAGACACAGAATATACCCACGCGCCTGCAGTTCCATATCTAGCCATTACTCTATAATAATAGGTTGTACCCAGAGTTAATCCCGATAATATAGCTGTTTTTTGAATAGCTGTAGGGCTACAGTCTGTCATTGTATTTAATGCAGAGTATAAAGGGTTTGCAAAATTAGAAGCTGTTGAATATTGCACTTGATACTCTACCGATGTACAATTATTTTGTATGGTAAATATTACATTTGATGTGGTGCTTGTATTAGTTTGATGTGTTAAAGTTGGAATTAAAATATTAGTAGAAAACGAAGCAGTAGCCGAATAATCAGGATTTGCAGTTGGATTATTGTTAGGACCAGCAATTATTCTATAATAATAGGTAGTACTTGCGGTTAAACCTGTTATAGCAACTGTTTTTTGAACAGGAGTGGCACTACAATCTGTTATAGCAGTAGTGGCAGAATAAAAAGGCGATGAAAAACCAGAAGACAAAGACAACTGCACCGTATAGAAGCCATTTACACAATTATTTTGTATAGAAAAGCTGACATTAGCCGTTGTTGATGTAGTTGCTTGAGCCGATAGATTTGAAATTACATTTTGCGCATTCGTAAACGAGAAAGCAAAAAGAATAAACAATAGTAATTTTGATTTCATAATAAGTAATTTTTAAAGTTTTTTGTAAAAATATTTCAACTCTGTAATATAATAGGTGTTGGGTTTACCAAACATGGTTTTGGGTTAACAAATGCTATAAAACAGAAAAACATCTCGAAAGATGTTTTTTGTTTAAAAAATTAAATTCATAAGAAAAACAAAAAGTGATGAATACAATAAAATCAATAGCAATTCTAGTCTATATGCTTCTATTTTTGACTTAAAAAATTTCATTTTTATTCAATTATGATTTTTTTAGTAGCACTATTATTTTCTGAATCTTGAATTCTTATCATATACATTCCGGCAGATAAATCAGAAACATTGATTTGTTTTTGATTAGAAGACACTACTTTTTGCCCTTGAATGTTGTAAATTTCTACTGATTGAAGTTCTAAAGCTGTTTCAATGTTTAAAACATCGTTTACCGGATTTGGATAAAGAGAAACTTCTAAATTGTTTTGAGCAAAGTTTATTGAAGATAAGGTAGTATTATTATTGTATAAACTCAAAACTTCAACATTTGTAAGTTCCCTATTATAAATTTTTAAATCGTCCACTGCACCATTATAACCTCCTTCAATGTAGCAAGTTGTATCTGCTGCTGTATTAATTATTCCTGTATATGAAGCTAAAAAAGCGCCGTTAATATATTGTTTTACTACTCCAGATGAGTTTGTAGTAACAACATAATGATACCAAACATCTGCTGTTATAGCAAAACTAGATGTTTGCATAAAAGGCGGGGCACCAAATGAAAGACCTTGTTGACCCGGTATCAAAAAAGAGTTGGCAGATACATAGAATCTAGAATTGCTCGTCCCATTCCCATACTCAAACAATACTCTTTCACCAGAATTGGGTGGCAATTTAAACCATACAGAAATTGTTCGTGCCGCTGAACCCGTTGGGAGATTTGAAATAGTAGAAGAAGAAAGTCCCGCGGATCTTGAAAGTGACTGATTTACACCGCCATTTCTATCGGTTGTATAGGTAATATTTCCTATAAATGGCTCTGAATTTATGGTGCTTGTTGCCGAATTGTTAAAAGGGAAATTAGCTATAAGTCCTACTTCTTGGGAATAGCTGTTTAGTTTTAATAGAAAACAAAATAATAGTACTGCTTTTTTCATAATTTATTTTTTATATTTTCGTAAATGTATTTTAAGTTGCGTTTGTTACTTAGATAGAGTTAACGAAAGTCTGGTTTGGGTTAACCAAAAAACAATTCGTTAATCCATAACTAGGTTTGGTAAACTCGTTTGTGTTTTTAAAAGTGTATTTCATACATTTGTTTAAAATCAGAAACATTTGCGCATTTTATTAATTTCATTTTTCATTTTAGTATCGAATTTAGGGATAGCCCAAAATCCGTATGCTATTACTATAGATAAAACTTCGGGTTTACCTTCTAATAGTGTGTATGATATTTTTCAGGATAGTATGGGATTTATGTGGTTTGCCACCGGAAAAGGATTGTGTAGATATGATGGCACCCATTTTAAAACGTTTACATCAGATAGTCAAACATCAAAATCGGGCTCGTGTATTGCCGAAGATGCTTTTGGTAGAATTTGGTATGCTAATTTTGATGGCTATTTGTATTATGTAGAAAAAGGGAAGTTAAAAGCATTACCTCAAGAAAATTCTCTTGGTTACTTTAGATTTGGAATTATAAATAATGATCTTTTTTTAATTCAACCTGGAGCTGTTCTAGTATATGATTTAAATACACTAAAAATTAAAACTAAACATAAAATTACCGACAAATACATTCGTTTTTGCTATGCTACAAAAGAAAAATTTTATGTTTTAGCCGATTATTTATACGAAGTAAGTGTTCAAAATTATTTCAAGAAACATACTCTGCCAAATGATTTTTATAAAAATATAAATACTCCCATAGTAAATGTTTGGAATAATAAACTAGTTATAAATTCAAAATCAAACCCTACCTATTATTTTTTCGATAAAGGCAAATTTTCAAAATCAGAATTAAAAAACTCCCCCGAATTTGTTCAAAATACCGCAATAACTGAAAACATAATATGGATATGTACGCCTAATGGAATGTACAAAAATGACTTACTTTCAAACAAAAACAAAACATACTTTACAGACCAAAACATTTCATACATTTTTAAAGACAAACACAATAATTACTGGATCTCAACCTTAAACAATGGAGTGCTTTTTATTGAGGATTTTACCAACAATTTTATTAATTTACAACCTCGACCAAACGCTTTAACATTGGGTAAAAAAGAAATTTATATTGGTGCTGAAAAAGATTTAATATACAAGTTAAACTGTAAAGATCTAAAAACTGAAATAATACATGAAACCAAAAGTAATCATTCAATTAGTCAAATTTTTAGCGATACAATAAACGAAAAGTTATTCTTTACCTCTTTTAAATTCAATATTTTAAATAGTAAAAACCAAATCACAAACGAATTTGGTATTGCGGTTAAAGATGTTAAAAAAGTAGATAATAAATACTTTTCATATGCAGCAAGTGGTATTTTAGGACTTTTTTACGTGGACAACCAGCTTAAAAGCAGTTGGGACAACATCTTCAAAAAAAACAAAAAAGAAGGTTTTTCAGGATTCAATCAAGCATTATTAGTAACAAACACAAACGGAAAATCAACTGCATATAATGCAATTAACAACACCATTTATTTTGCAACAAATAACGGTTTAATAGCAATTACAACAGATGGTAAAAACAAAGAATTAAAATATAATAATGAGTCATTGTTTTTATCAAAAATTCAAAATTATAAAGACAAAATTATAGGGCTTTCAACTTCCGAAAAATTATACTCTATAAATTCAAATAATACTATTTTCGCTTTTAAACTTCCCAATTTTATTGAAAAAGAGAAGTTTAATCGATTTTTTATTCAAGGTAGGTTTTGTTATTTATTTTCTGAAAATAGTATTTATGAATATGATTTTGAAACGCAAAACACAAAAAAAGTAATGTCGGTTAGTAGTGATATTGAAGCAACAGATGTTATTTTAAAAGACAATCGCCTATTTTTTGCCACTTCAAAAGGAATTGTTATAAAAAACCGAAAAGAAATTGGCAATTTCCCGAAACCAAAACTTATTATTAATGAAATTTTAGTAAACGGAATACGCAAAGAACCTCATCAGTTAAACAATCTTAGAACAGATGAAAATGATATTTCAATCAACTTTTCAACGTTGTCCTTTATTCCAAACGAAAGCTATTCAGTTGATTATAAAATTAATAATTCTGATTGGAAAGCACTTGATAGTACTACCAAAAACTTAAAACTTTTTTCTTTATCATCAGGAAGTTATACAATTCTAATAGCTATAAATTATAATAACCAGAAAATAGATTTTCAGCAGTTACAATTTGAAATCAAAAAACCATTTTGGTTAAGTTATCTTTTTATTTTTATTTCAACAATTGTTTTGATATTGCTTTTTTATGTGTTTTATAAATATCAGATTGGAAAAATTGAAAAGCAAAGTCAAATACTATTGGAAAAAAATGAATTAGAAAAAAACTTAAATTTATCTACTTTAAAAGCAATAAAATCGCAAATGAATCCGCATTTTTTTTATAATGCTTTGAATACAATTCAGTCCTATATTTTGGCAAATGATAAGAAACAGGCAGTAAATTATTTGTCAAAATTCTCTTCTTTAACCAGAAACATTCTTGAAATGACAGAAAAGGAATTTATTTCAATTAGCGAAGAAATTACAACAATGAGTTTGTATTTAGACATTGAGAAAGCAAGGTTTGATGCTGATTTTGAATATGAAATTAACACCAAAAATGTTTCAAATTTAGATTATAAAATCCCATCAATGTTATTGCAACCTTATATTGAAAATGCAGTTAAACATGGATTACTACATAAAAATGGCTTTAAAAAATTAGCCATAGTATTTTCTAAAAACAACGATAAAATTAGAATTGAAATCGACGATAATGGCATTGGAAGGCAAAAAAGTTCCGAATTGAATGCAATCAAAAATAAAAATCACAATTCTTTTGCAACCAATGCAATGCAAAACAGAATTGCTCTATTGAATAAAAATACAACAAACAAAATAACAGTAGATTTTATTGACAAACTTAACCAAAGTAAACAGTCATTGGGAACAAGAGTTGTTATAGAAATTCCTATAAATTAATAGTATGAAATCGCCATTAAATACAAGTTTGTTGCAAACAATTGAAAATCATCGAACTCCGATGAAAAACAAAAACAATTGTGAGATAAACCCCTATAAATAAAAAGGCGATAGCATATGTTACCGCTGAAAAATAAAATTTTACATATATGAAAGCAATAATAATTGATGATGAAAAAAGAGCTCGTGTTTCGCTTTCACTACTTTTGAAAGAATATTGTCCAGAAGTTGAACTTGTGGCAGAATGTGAAAATTTGCCAGAAGGAGTAAAAGCTATTCGAAAATTCAATCCCGATTTGGTGTTATTAGATATTGAAATGCCTGGACATAGTGGATTAGAATTGGTGGATTTTTTTGATGAAAAAGAAATTAATTTTTCTATTATTTTTACTACTGCTTATAACGAATATGCTATTCAAGCATTCAAATTATCGGCTTTAGATTATTTATTAAAACCTATTATTCCTGATGAATTGGTTAGTGCAATTTCTAGACATGAACGTCAAAAATTTCTTCAATTCAAAGCATTAGCAGAAAATATTCAAAATGAATCTTTTGAAAAAATTGCAGTGCCTTCTGGAACTAGTTTAATTTTATTAAAAATTTCTGACATCCTTTATTTGAAAGGAGAAGGTGCTTATTCTGAGATTTACATGCGTGACAACTCTAAACTTATGGTTAGTAGAAATCTTAAAAATTTTGAAGATATTCTATTGAAAGATAAACGTTTTTTGAGAACTCACAAATCTTATTTAGGGTCTGCTGAAAAACTCAAGCGACCCTTATTTTTTTATCCATTTTGTTTTCATACCAAAAGTAACTAAAAACTATTAAAAATTCCTT
>JAIFLT010000118.1 GCA_020048955.1 Flavobacterium sp. | reverse complement strand
ACAGCAAAGATTTGACAACTTTCAAAAAGTTGTCAAATCTAAATTAACAGCAAAACAAGCAAGGCGTGGGATGCTTACAGCATGACAAACTAGATGGAAATGTAAGGATTATAAAACCAAATACAACCTTTATACTTATATTATACTATTTTAATACTTATTTAAAATAACTATAATTAGTATATTAAATTACATTTATAGTATTTAAAAATAACTATATAAATTGTATATACTACATAATATACTATTTTTAATAACTATATATACAATTTTAAACTACTATAAATACTATTAAAAACAATTTTTTTTATTATTTAATATAATTATTATAGGTATAAAAACCTATTTTTATTTATATTTGGCTTTTAAAATTGGAACAGATGACTAGTACAAAAAAATTTAAAATCATAAAAAAAGGCGACAACCCTGCCTTGGGCAACTTTGTGCGCTATTATTTGCATCAAAACAAAATAGAAATGAAAACCGTGTCTGATGGTTTGGGGGTGCATTATAACACCTTGAACAAATATCTCAAGAACAGCTCTTTTCAGTTTACTATCCTGTGGCGCATGAGCAAAATTGTAAACTATAATTTTTTGATAGACTTGGGGCAATGGCTCGATATACCGTTTGAAACCAAGGTAGAAAAAGAGCTAAAAGCCGAGATAGAAAACCTAAAACAAGACAACCGCGATTTGAAACGAGAAAACGATTTGTTGCGAGAAATTGTGAAACGGTGAAGCAACACTAACAAGGTTTTAAAACATAAAAAATATACAAATGAAATACAAAAACATTAGGGAAAAGAAACTAAAAAACAACAAGATTATTTTAGTAAATTTGGAGTTTTAAAAACTTTCATAAAATGACACCCATAATAGCAATAGAATACCCAGAATATTTGGCAAATGCCATGAGAATGAACAAACAAGAGTTTGGAAAAGAAATTAAAATTTCGGCATTAGTAAAACTGTTTGAACTTGGAAAAATCTCCTCAGGAACTGCCGCAAAAGTCTTGCAGATTTCTAGAATTGATTTTCTAGAGTTATTGGCAAAATACACCATAAGCTATTTGAATGCGGATACTATAACAGAAGATTTGCAAAATGCGTAAAGTTGTTTCAAATACTACACCAATAATTTCTTTATTGAAAATCAAACCCTCTAACTCCTCCAATGAAATACAAAAACATTCGCGAAGAAGAACTCAAAAACAAAGTAGGTATTGAGTAGTTTTAAAGCCTTGTAAACCAAAAATTATTGGAAAAATTAATAAAAAATTAATAATTATATTTGCAATAACATAGAAAATTAAAAATGGAACTTCAAATAAAAAATTTAGGTGCAATTAAAGAAGGAACTATTGACTTATCAAAAAAGTTAAATGTTTTTTGTGGTCCCAACGGAACAGGTAAAACCTATTTGGCTTATGCCATTTATGGTTTGTTAAAAAATCAAATACATGTAGGTTCTAATGAAGAAATTGTAAAAAATTTAGTTGATAATAAAAAATTAAATTATAAAATTGATTTTGAGGCATTACAAGATTATCGAAAAGATTTAATTTCAAACTTTAAAGAAGATTTTGATAGTTTATTTGGAATTGGAGAAGTTTTAGCCAAGCAATTTTTTGATGAAACCGAGATTAGTTTTCGAGAAACGCAAGAAGATTTTGATTTAAAATTAATCGACTCAAATTTTGAAGTAATTTTATCTTTACGAAGAGTGAATTTAAAATTTTCGAAAGAAAAAAATTCAAAAGTAGTGCTAATCGAAATTATTGACAAGACCATTTCTAATGAGGATATAAATGTTTTAAATTTTTACTTAAATTCAACTATATTATCACTTTTGGCTACCTATCCTATTAGTTCAACCTACATTTTACCCGTTGAGAGAAATTCTATTTTTACATTTAGTAAAGAATTATCTATAAGTAAACAAGAAGCTGTGGACCATTTTCATGCCATGACCAGCAAAAACAAAACGGCTCCTTATGAATTGTTATTCAAAAAAACAACTCGTTATCCACTCCCTATAAAAGACGGACTAATGATAGCCGATGATTTGGCTGAAACAAAAAAAAACACCAGCGATTTTTTTGACTTCGCAACCGAAATTGAAAATGAATTATTACACGGAAAAGTAATCATTGATAGTGATGGAGAAATACAATTTAAACCCGATAAAGCTCAAAAAAGACTTTTGCCTATTCACATGACAGCATCAATAATTAAATCGTTAGCCAGCTTGGTAATTTATCTAAAGCATTTAGCCAAAAAGAATGATCTAATTATAATTGACGAACCTGAAATTAACTTACATCCTGATAATCAACTGGTTTTAACACGATTATTTGCCAGACTAATCAATAAAGGTTTCAGATTATTAATTAGCACACACAGTGATTATGTGGTTAGAGAACTTAATAACTTAATCATGCTTTCGTCTAAAAAAGAAGAAGTAATAAAATTAAAAGAAGTTTTAAGTTACCAATACAAAGACAACGAGTATATTAATAAAGAAGATATCGACGTTCATTTTTTTGACTATCCAAAAAAGAAAACTGGAAACAAACAAGTTGTTATTGAAAAATTAAAAATTTTGTCAAGTGGTTTTGAAATCCCAACTGTTAATAAAACCATTGAAGAACAAAATGAAATTGCTGAAGAATTGTTTTATGCATTAGAATACGCAGGCAATGATGAGTAATTTAGAACGATTATCAAATATTTTGGATGACTTTTTTAAAGAAGAAACAATATCTAAATTGCAAGAACCAAAAGAAAATATGTTTATTGAATTTATTTCAGATAAACAAAAATTTTTAAGTTTTTCTTTTGATAAACATCCCCTTCCTAAAAATGATTTCCCAAAAGGTATTTTTCCGTTTTTTAACCGAGGAACAGGAAAAGTAACTTCATTTTGTGATTATATTATTTTCACAGAGAAAGCAGGAAGTTTATTTATTCTTTTAATTGAGTTAAAATCAGGAAAAGATAATGTTAACAAACAATTAGACGCTGGTAGATGTTTTTCAGAATATATTATTTCAACACTTAATCGTGTTTACAATCTTAATGTTTCACCACAAATTCGAAAAATTTCTATCAGAAAAACTCATATAACTCCAAAGCCTCAACAAAGAAAAAAAATTGAATATTTAGATAATCTACACACTTTTCGTGATTCAAAATTTTGGTTAAAAAAATATTTAGATTAATCTTAATTTAACCCAAAATGAAATACAAAAACATTCGCGAAGAAGAACTAAAAAACAAAGTAGGTGCTGACTGGTTATATTGCTTATGAGATTAATAATGTATAAGATAAGTACTTAATTAATAAAAAATATTGTATAAACCACTATTTTTGCAATTCAATTAATAAAAAATGGAAAACACGGAAAAAGAAAAATTCGACGAAATTGAAGGCGAAGAAACATTGAGCATTGAAGCTAAGGATTTTTTAAAACCAGAGGAGGAAGAAAATCCATATCCTTATGAAAACATCAACATTGGGAGAGATAATTTTTCAGCTTTTGAATTGCATAGAAAATATAAAAACGGGACTATTAAAATGGATCCTGATTTTCAAAGAGAAAGTAATGTTTGGAGTCCTAAACAAAAATCAGAATTAATTGAATCTATTTTAATTGGAATTCCGCTACCAATAATTTATGTAAAACAAGACAAAGAAGGTAACTATATTTTAATAGACGGAAGACAAAGACTTTCAACTATTTTTGATTTTATGGAAAATAAATTTTCATTAAGCGGGTTAAAAATTCTATCTGATTTTAATGGATTTTTTTTTAATAGTAAAAAAGAAGATGAAAAAAGCGAAAAAGTTTTAAAAATAAAATACAAAGGCAAAATTGAAGATGTAAGTTTTACTTTGCATATTATAAAAGAACCAACACCTGAAAAATTAACTTATGATTTATTTGATAGAGTCAATAGAGGTGGTACAAGATTGAATAATCAAGAAATGAGAAATGCCATTTATATTGGCAGTTCTACACTTTTTTTAAAAACATTAAGTAAATTAGAAAGTTTCAAAAATGTCACCACTTCCATTTCTTCTACAAGAATGAAAGACCGTTACTTAATTTTACGATTTATTGCATTTTATTTATGGAGAAAAGCAATTGCGATAGATTTAAAAACAAAAACTAATTTAGACTATAAAAGTGATTTAGAAGATTTTTTAGCTAAGTCTATGGAATTTTTAAATTCAAAAAAATTCAATGCAAATAAAGAATTAAAAATTGAAGATAAAATTTTTATTAAAGGTGATGTTCTCTATTTAAACAATGAAAACGAGTACTTTTCTATTGAAGCTGACGATATTTATAATGAATTATTGTATTCATTTAACAAAGCTATGGTAAATATTTTTATTTTATTTGACAACAATAGTTTTAGATTACCAAAAAAAGAAGGCGGTACCATAAGACCAATTAATATGGCATTGTTTGAAGTGGCAACTTACTTTTTTATTGAGTTAGAAAACGAATTTATAAATAAAAAAGAAACTATTTTAAAAGAGTTTGAATATCTAATTAAAAATAATGAAGAATTTATTGGTAGTTTGACTTATACAGTGGATAGTAATAAGTCGGTTTTAAAAAGGTTTGAAATTATTGAAGAAACAATAAATAAAATTAAACAAAATGATTAACAATTTACAAATTAATGGGTTTAAATGTTTTGATGAAATTACTATTGATTTAGGAAAAATTACACTTTTTAGCGGCACTAATTCATCTGGAAAATCTTCTGCTATTCAAACATTGTTAATAATTGATAATGCTTTTAAAAACCCTACCTCTCCCTTAAATGGTACTTGGCTCGATTTGGGAAAATTTGAAGAAGCTAGAAATTTTATTACTCGCCCTAATCAATTTTCTATAAAAATTAATCAAGAAGATAAAACAAATACTTTTACTTGTTTTGAAAACGAAACCCAATTTGATTTTAATTTTGATTTCAACTTAAATTATCTTTCTGCCAATAGAATTGGTCCTCAAAATACCTATCAAAAAAATTTCGACACTAAAAATTTAATTGGAGAAAAAGGCGAATTTTTAATGGATTTGTTTAATAAAAACAAATTTTTGAAAATAGATAAAGAAAGACAAATGATTTTTGAAAACGAAGAGCTTGAATATCAACTAAATACTTGGCTAAAAAAAATATTTAATGTAAAATTAGAACTAGAAGATTTAGGAATTACCAATTTATTGTCTGCAAAATATTCTCAAAATAATAACAAGCAAATACGACCATACCATATCGGAACAGGAATAAGTTATATGGTGGGTATCTTGATTTTAGGCTTATATTTGCCAAAAGGAAGCATTTTAGTAGTTGAAAATCCTGAAATTCATTTGCACCCAAAAGCACAATCAGATTTAGCAAATTTCTTTTGTTTTATCGCAAACGCAGGCGTTCAAGTAATTATAGAAAGCCACAGCGATCATATTTTTAACGGCATTAGAAAATCTGTTTTTAATAGAACCATTTCAAATAATGATGCAAAAATTCATTTTTTTAAAATGAAAGACGATGTTTCTGTTAATCATTTAATCAACCTTTCTGAAAAAGGAAAAATTTTAGATTATCAAGAAGGGTTATTTGATCAGTTCGATAATGATTTAAACGTTTTATTAGGTTTTTAATATGGAAATTTTAATCAACGAATTGTCTTTAAACGGTCAGTATCATTCTGTTCAAGATTTTATTAACACATCTTTTGTTAAATTTATTGAAATTTTTCAAATATTAGAAAAACAAAAAATATATCCTTATAAGAAATACGATTTTTATAATCATAAAATCACATATAAGGAAACTTTTCAATCTATATTCTATTTAAAAAATCCAACTGGAATTTCAGATGAAATAAAAAAATACAGAAATATTGTGGACAAATGCCTAAGTGAACCACACTGGGGCTGGGAAAATAATCAAAAACACGATTCTAATTTAGAGTATATTTATCAAAAGCAAAATGTTACCAATACCTCTTTGGCTGAAGCTTTTGAACGTAATGCGACCTTACTTTCGTTTGTTCCATCAAATTTTAATGAAAAACAACTAGAAGTTTCAAAAGACAATCAATCTAAAAATCTTATTAATTTCAGCGACAAAAAGCATTTATTGGAAACTCTTTATGAAAATAAACTGCTTAATTTCCATCAGTTTTGTTTAAACTATTTTAGAGGAACTAAATTAAGTTTTGAAAATGTGAATTTTGAAAAGTCTTTTAATAAAATTAATGAAAGGAATGATGAAATAGCTTATTTGAATTCATTTTTATCTTTCATTGAAAAATCTTGGGAAAATATCTTGGCACAAGGAGGAAAAGGAGCAAATAAAGCAGGTTTAGCTTATAGAAAATACCACAATCAAAATTATTTTTCGAATTATCAGTGCTCTTCTGATGTTTTCAAATTTGATGCAACTGTAAAAGCAAGAGTTTTGGGATATAGAGATAAAGATATTTTTTATGTATTAGAATTTGACCCAGATCATAAACTTAGCGACTAAAATGAAATACAAAAACATCCGTGAAGAAGAACTAAAAAACAAAGTGGGTGCCGAGTGGTTCGCCGCCTTTGACACTACCGAAATTATAGGAAACATAGATTTTACGGTTTTTCCACAACAAGACAACTTGTTTGGACGAATACCCCTATTGTGGGCCGAAGCCAAAACGGGCAATTTTGACACAGCAACCATGTTTGTGCAACTCATCCTCACCATTGGCAAAGCCCGCACCTTTGACAAAACCTTGCCTCCCGCTTTTTTGGGTGCTTTCGATTTCAAGAAAATTGCCTTTGTACCTTATATCAATGTGCAAGACATTTTTTACATAAACGATTTTAACTGGAATGTAACCCCAAGCAACCACGAAACCAAAGAGTTCCAACTGATTAAAGCCCGAATAGAAGCCACCCTAAAACAAAACACCTACGTTTATGACTATATTGACGACCAAAAAGACCTCATCACTTTCATTAAAAATAATGTAGCCAAAGCCACCACTACCAGCAAAATAAAAATTGATAAAAACAATTTTATACCCATCTATCTGCGATGGCTCGAAATTGTAAAACCCATTATAGATGTAAATTGGGACGACCTAAAGAAAGCCAACATCATGGACAACGATTTTTATCTTGCTGACCTTTTTGTAGATGATAAAGACACCCAAAATATAGACGACGACCTTACCATAAGAGACAGCCTTTTTGTAGTATTCCAAAATCAAGGCTATAAAATTGCCAAAGAAAACATCCGTCAAATGTTTGATGCCACCATCAACCTAAAAAACAAAGAACTCTATCAGCAGTTTTGGAAACGATACAAACGCCCACCCATAAAAGAGTTTCAAGACTACATTATAGAGCGAAGAGATTTATTAGTGCCACAAGATATTAGAGAACGAAAAGGAGCATTTTTTACGCCCCGAAAATGGGTAGAATTGAGCCAAAAATACCTCACCGACTACTTGGGCGAAAACTGGCAAGACGACTATTATATTTGGGATTGTGCAGCAGGAACTGGCAACCTCTTGGCAGGACTTACCAACAAATATAACATTTTTGCCAGCACCCTAGACCAAGCCGATGTAAACGTAATGCACGAACGCATCGACCACGGAGCCAACCTCCTGAAAAATCATGTATTTCAGTTTGATTTCCTTAATGACGATTTCTTCCCCTCCTCTGGAGGGGTGCCCGAAGGGCGGGGTGGTTCAAAATTGCCGCAATCTTTGCAAGACATTATTAATGATGAAGAAAAACGGAAGAAGTTGGTGGTGTATATTAATCCACCGTATGCGGAGGCGGATAATAGAAGTGGAGATGGAAGAACTGGTGTAGCTATTTCAGAAATACATAAAAGATATTCTAACCTAATGGGTTATACAAAAAGAGAAATGTATATACAATTCTTAACGAGAATTTATTGTGAAATACCTCAAGCGGTGCTTGCAAATTTTTCAAAGTTGAAAAATTTGCAAGCACCGAAATACTCGGATTTCCGTAATTTTTTCCGAGCGAAGCTCGAAAAAATTTTTTTGACCCCAGCAGATACTTTTGATAATGTAAAAGGTCAGTTTCCAATTGGATTTTTCATTTGGAACACTAACGAGAAAGAAACATTTGAACACATTACAGCGGATGTTTTTGATAAAAACGGAAATTTTGCTGCAATAAAAAACATATGGGCTTTTGACAATGTAAAATATATAAATGACTGGGTTAAAACTTTTAGATATTCTAAATCAGAATCAATCGCAACAATAATTGGTGTTGGTAGTGATTTTCAAAATCAAAGATTAGTTCGTTTTGGTGAGCCATTTATGAAAGTTCCAGCTTCAAATCATAATTGGCAAACTACTAAAGAGAACTTAATTGAAACTTCCATTTATTATACAGTTCGACACATTATTGACTCAACTTGGCTCAACGACCGCGACCAATTTTTATACCCAAATGACGGTTGGCAAACCGATAAAGAATTTCAAAGTGATTGTTTGGCATTTACATTATTCAGTAATAATATTTCAACAAGTTTTGGCATCAATAATTGGATACCATTTACAGAGCAAGAAGTAAATGCTCAAGCCAAGTTTGCGAGTAACTTTATGACAGATTTTATAAAGAGCCCCCCAACCCCCGAAGGGGAAGCAAAGCATCAACAAGAATTATTTGCGGTTTCGGCTCCCTCCCCTTCGGGGAGGGCTGGGGTGGGGCTTGTATTTTCTAAGGAAGCCACCGCCGTTTTCAACTCAGGGCGTGAGTTATGGAAATATTATCACAAAACTATTCCGCACAATGCTCCCCCTTCGGGGGCTGGGGGGCTTAATGCCAGTCTATATGACATTCGCGAATATTTTCAGGGCAGAAACGAAGCGGGCAAAATGAACAACAAAAGCGATGACCCACAGTATATGAAACTCATTGGTTCGCTAAGAGAAAGCCTAAAAATTTTGGCAAAAAAAATAGAACCAAAAGTGTATGAATATGGATTTTTGAAGGAATAAAAAAAACAAAGAACATGAGCCTATTTGAAGATTTATTTAAGAAAAAAGAAAAACTGTCCAATTTAGATTTATACCAACTAATTGCAGTTTTCAATGCGCTAATACATAAAAAAGACAATGTATATATCAATAACAAAAAAGAAAAATTTGTATTAACACGATATGGTTTTGTACCAGTAGATCAACCAAATTTAAAACTTCTAACCGAACAACAAAACACACAAATAAACCATCTTGAAACCGAAGTAAGGGTTTTGCAAAACGACTTAAAAAAACAGAAAACAGAAAACAAAAAACTTAAACAAGAGCTGCAAACCAAAGAAGAAAACACAACCAAAGCCATAAAAAACAGCAATAGACCAGAGCTAGACAAAATAAAAAAAAGCTATCTTACTCTTATGAGCAACAACCATAACCTAATAGAGAAAGTAAAACAATTAAAAAAAGACAACAAAAAACTAACTACCGAATTAATTGACGAAAAAGGCAGATATAAAATATTACAAAAAAACACCACTGCTCAACAAAACAATAACGAAGAAGATATTATTTCCAAAATAAATGCTGTCATAATGTATGCAGAAAACAATCAAATTGGTAAAATGTTAGAAAAACTAAAAAGTGTAGTGGCGCATCAAGAAAACTTAAAACAAAAATCGCACAATCAAAAAGCATTAATAACAAGATTGGAAAGCATCAATAAACATTTAGAAGAAGAACTTTTTCAAATTAAAAAGCAAATATTGAATAATGATAAAAAATAGAACCAAAAGTGTATGAATATGGTTTTTTGAAGGAGTGAAAGACCCCTAGCCCCCAAAGGGGGAATTAGCAAAGGTTTACTTTTGCCATTCAAAAACTGGTTATTAAAGAGGTTGTTTTGTATGTTGATAGGAAGATAGAAGCAACGAAAAGTGTGGTGTATAAAAATTAAATTAGTACTATTGTAATGAATTATAAAAACATAAAAGATGAACTTAAAAATATCATTCAAGGAAAGAGCCAAGCTGGCCATGGAGAACTTATCCAATCAATCGCCATACACCTTAGAAGAAGCAAAGCAACAAGTACTGTGGCTAAAAAAGAACAGTACAACAAAAATCAAGAAACAAAGGAGTTAACAAAATACATCGACCAAAATAAACTTTGGCATAACACCATAGATTTTGATAATTTTATATCAGAAGGAGCAGAACAAAAAGTGTTAGTAAAAAACAATCAAAAAGTTTTGAAATTAAATGACAGTATTTATTACCTCTATTGGGAAGATTATCTTAACAACCTTTTATTAAATAATTATTTTTTTCCCGAAACGGCCTATCATTTGATTGGATTTTACAAATCAACCGAAGGTGTCATATATGCTTTGGTAGAACAAAACTATATTAAAGCTGATAAACCAACGAATCTTCAACAGGTAAAAGAATTTTTGAAAACAAATGGTTTTAATAACACAAAAAACAATGATTATTACAACCCCAATTTGGGGATTATTTTAGAGGACTTGCACGATGAAAATGTCTTAACTTCCAATGATTTATTATATTTTATTGATACTGTTTTTTATATAAAACCCGAAATATTTTGGGAGTAAATAAAATAAAAAAAAGTATTTCTGCCCTTCAAAAACGAATTATCAATGAAGTGGTTTTGTAAGCTAATAGGAAGATAGCGGCAACGAAAAAGGTAATCAACAATAAATAGTATTAAAATGAAACTAAAAGTTATAAAAATAGCGTTTATAGAAAATCAAGAAATAGAGTTGTCTAATTATATAGACACAACAAGCTTTGAAATAATAAGCAGCAACAACCAAATAGTTATAGAAAATAATACCGTTTATTGCTACCTTACACTATACTATAAAACTTCACCCTATAGCACACTACAAAAAGAAGAAAACCACAAAGAAAACCTAAAAAAAGAAATTTATAATCTAATAAAAGGAAAATACCCAACCCACACCAAAATTATACACCGAAGAGATGATATTGCCGATAATTACAAGAGCCTAAAAACCATTTATGATTTTAAACGAATAAGAAACTTTGGCGAAACAACCATTACAAAAGAAAAAGATATTTTAACCGAAGTTTTACAAATCATTCAAAAATACACTATAGCACCCTAAAATAGCACCCAAAGTTAATGAATATGTTTTTTTGAAGGAATGACGCAACAACACTGTCAAAGTTTAAATGCTAATAAAATTTGAAATGATGAACGAAGAAGAACAATATAAAAAATTGCAAGAGTTTTTAATTTTTTGCAAAGAATCTGAAAAAGATTTAAAACAATATCACAAAAAAATAGACCATTTCAAAAAAAAACTATTTTCCTATATTGTAAATCTTACCTACAAATATTATCCAGAAACGTTGCCAGAAAGTGAAAATAGAATAAGAAAAGAAATGCAACATCATTATCTATTGATGATGGAAAGCATAGATGCACCGTTAAGCGGTTTTGAGGTAAAAACAGAACATTTGGTAGATTATCCCCTTTTTAATACCAATCTTGAAAAAGAAATAGCCGACCTAAATAATGAGTATAAAAAATATGGCTTTGATATACAATCAGAAGATTATTTAATGGAAGTAGAAGATATAAAATGGGAGATTAAAAATGAGAAATTCAGAGATAAAATAATTAATAAAAGCCGTAAAATACTGTTTAAACAGTTCCCAGAAATTGAAAATTTTTCTTCTAATTCATTAAGAGAATTAGACTATTCTACCAAAAGATTTGGGGGAGAATTAGTAGTAGGAATCAATTATATTGTAGTCAATGAATTAACCTAATTCCTCCTCGAAGTCTCTTGACTTCGAGGCAGTGTTTTTCGGTATCTGACTGATTAAAAGTTTAGAGAACTTTCATTACTTTCTTCGGATTTTAACAAAACCTCAAAGGTTTTCAAAACCTTTGAGGTTTCATACATCAATACAAATCCTTTTTAGCCCGGCAGGCAGGCGAAGCAATGACAAACTGCAATCAAAACTATCCGCAAACTTGTCATTCCGTAGGAATCTCTTTTGCAGTTTTGTATTTTTGCGTGGGATTCCTACGGAATGACAAACTGGGTGTTGACAAGTTTAGTCAAAAAAACTCCGAAGTAATTGCTTTCTTCGGAGTTGAGATTTTATAGATTTTCCCTCGACTGCGCTCGGGATGACAAATGGTCTATTATTTTACTAATGTCATTTCGTCAACGATGTGTTTTGCTCCTGAGAAATTTTCGATTACCCACAGTACATAACGAATGTCAACGTTGATTGTTCGTTGTAATTTGTTGTCAAAAATTACATCGCCAGCCATTGCCTCTATATTTCCGTCAAACGCTAATCCTATTAATTCTCCTTTTCCGTTAAGAACTGGCGAACCAGAGTTTCCTCCAGTAATATCATTGTCTGTTAAGAAATTTACGTGAAGTGAACCATCTTTATCAGCATAACGACCGAAATCTTTGTTTTTTTGCATTTCAATTACTTTGGTTGGTAAATCAAATTCTTGATCGCCTTTTTTGTATTTTTTTACTTGACCAGCAAGTGTTGTATAGTTGTTTAAAGCAGCATCGTTTCTTTTGTCTGCAGGAAGCGAACGGACTTTTCCGTAAGTTAAACGTAACGTTGAGTTAGCATCTGGATATTTAATAGCTCCGATTTTAGATTCTCTTAAACCTTCTACCAATAAACGGAATGAAGATGCGTAGTCATTTTGTGCTTTAGTAACTTCATCAGATCTTTTTCCAAAATGAGCAACCATATCATTGGATAATGCATATAACGGATCGCTTGCCAGCATAGCTTCGCTTGGTAAATCTAAGAAAGCTTTAATTCTATCAACCGAAGTAAAAATACTTAAATCGAAGGCAGCATTTACATATTTTGTAAAATCATTATTGTTAGCGTCACCTATTTGTTTTACTATTGGTGCAATGTCATAACCCGTTGATTTAGTTGCATAAGTTTTTAATTGAGCTGCAAGAATATCTTTCTCTGCAGGAATGTGTAATTCTTTAAACATTTCTGTTGCCATCTCAATGATTTGTGGTGCCATTGTAGCACGTTTAGCAGCATCAGCTTTTACATAACCATCCAATTGTCTTCCTAAACTTCTTCCAATGGTTCCAAAAGAAGATGTTCTAAATAATTGTTGTAAGTAGTTATCATGACGCGATTTTTCATTCGTCATAGCATAATACTTGTTAATAGTTGACACTACATTTCCGTATTTAGCTTTGTTTGCTGGTTTGTTGGCCCATTTATTGAATTTTTCTTCTTGGGCTGCTTTAGATTTAGCGGTACCAAATTTGGTTAAAGCATCAATCATTCCTTGACGATTTTTCCAGTAATTAGCAGTTGAAGCATATTTTGAAGCATATACTAGATTCAAAGCATCACTTTGATTCATGTATTTTTTCATTCCATCCATTCCTGTTTTGGCTCCTTCAACCCAAGCAGGATAAGCAAATTTTACATTTTGCTCAATTCCAGCTGCTGGCATCCAACGGTTGGTTCTTCCGGGATATCCAAGAATCATTGCAAAATCATTTTCTTTAACACCACCTAAATTTACAGGTAAGTAATGTTTTGGTTTTAATGGAACATTATTTTCAGAATATTCTGCTGGAGAACCATCTGCATTTGCATAAACTCTAAACATTGAGAAATCTGCAGTATGACGAGGCCATTCCCAGTTGTCTGTATCACCACCAAATTTTCCTAAACTTTCTGGAGGGGTTCCAACTAAACGAACATCCTTATAATCTTGGTAAACAAAATAATAGTACTCATTTCCTTGAAAAAATGGACGAACAGAAACCGTATATTTTCCTCCTTCGTTATTTTCTTTTTCAATTTTAGCAATTTCAGCATTAATCGCTTTTTCTCTATCTGCTTCGGTCATAGAAGGATTTACAACTGCTAAAATTCTTTTAGTACAATCGTCCATACGAACAAAGAAACGAACGTACAAACTAGATGGTTTCATTTCAGCTTTTCTGTTGGCAGCCCAATAACCATCTTTTAAATAATTTTTTTCAGCTGTTGATAATTCTGCAATGGCATCATAACCACAGTGATGATTTGTTAAAACTAAACCATCTTTGGAGATGATTTCTGCTGTACAACCTCCGTTGAATTGAACAATAGCATCTTTCAAACTATGATTGTTGATGCTGTAGATTTCTTGGGCAGTTAATTGCAAGCCCATTTTTTGCATATCACGGTGGTTTAAACGTTCGATGAACATTAAAAACCACATTCCTTCGTCAGCTTTCACGCTTGTTGGAACAAGCATAATGGCACGGTGGTTTAAACGTTCGATGAACATTAAAAACCACATTCCTTCGTCAGCTTTCACGCTTGTTGGAACAAGCATAATGGCAGCAATTAAGGATAATAAAATTTTCTTCATAATTGAAAATATAAAAAGGTTAATAGTTTGTTAGCTAATAGTCTATTTAAAATGCAATTTGTTACACTTTGAATTGAATATTGCAAAATTTTAGTGTTGCGAAATTACGATTTTTTGAGTATTATTTAAATTTTAAGGTCAAAAACATGAATTAATAAGTTTATTTTAACTTTACTTTAGGAAATCAAAACACAAAAAAAGCCTCGAAAATTTCGAAGCTTTAGTTTATTTGGAAATATCTTATAAACCATGACTGTTCTCTGGCTTTTCGTCTTCTACATTTAGCATTTCCCAAAGTTTGTCTTTTAATTGTGTTAAACCTTGTTGAGCAACAGATGAAATGAACATATAAGGAATTCCGAGTTTAGATTTATCCAAATGATGTTTCATTTCTGCTTTTAATTCATCATCAAGCATGTCGCATTTTGAGA
>JAIFLT010000079.1 GCA_020048955.1 Flavobacterium sp. | reverse complement strand
TTTTGGTTGCATTTTCAAAAATATAACCCAAAAGGGCATATACAAAAATGTGTTTTTGGTTTTCAAGAACAACATTTTCTGCCATTCTTACTTTGGAAATTTTCCATTTATCAAAATAGGTTTCCATTTTTTTTTGACTGGTTACATTACCTATAAAATGTTGCAGTTGTGTGCCTGTACCAGCAATATTATTAATAATCCAATCGGCAATTTTTCCTTTTATAGCAAATTGACCATAAAATACATAACGAGAATTGTTGTTGGTATCAGAAAAACTATTATGCGTAAAAACCTTTATGATATTTTTTTATAATAGGGTATTTTGTAGCGGTTTAATAAATTTTCTATCGCAATCATCTTAAATAAAATTAGCACACCCGTCCAGAATCGAACTGGAACTAAGGGGTTGGAAGCCCTAGTATAGCACCGAAAGCCGTTGTGCTGCCGTTACACTAAGGGCGTGTGTTGAGCAGAATACTAGAATCGAACCCGCTCTTAATGGAGGTACGTCGCAAGCTTTGAAGGCTTGTGTGCTACCATTACACCAATTCTGCTTGTGTTCATTTATTTTTTTATGCGGTTTTTGGTCAAACATTAGCTTCAACATCATTTCGTCTAAAAAACTTAAATTTTCAAACGAATTTATATTTCTAGGTTAAAATATAAAGCATTTTAGCTATGATAGGTTGCAGAATTAAAAAAAGTAGTGTTAGATTTTGTAAAAAAAACTTAGCTTACAACAGCTGTTTATGAAGAGGTTAAAACAAATAAAGCAACAAATAAATTTTTCATAAAGAACTTTCTTTTTAAATAAGTCATAAAAATAGTATTTTTACGCTTAAAAAAAAGAATATGTCAGAAATTAATTGGGTAGTCGCTAAAGAATTTGAAGATATTACTTATAAAAAATGCAATGGAGTGGCGCGAATTGCATTCAATCGTCCTGATGTGCGCAACGCATTTCGACCAAAAACAACAGCCGAGTTATTACAAGCCTTTCACGATGCACAAGAAGATACTTCAATAGGAGTTGTGCTACTTTCTGCTGAAGGTCCAAGTTCTAAAGACGGAATTTGGAGTTTTTGTAGTGGTGGCGACCAAAAAGCAAGAGGACATCAAGGATATGTAGGCGATGATGGATACCACAGATTAAATATTTTAGACGTTCAACGTTTGATTCGTTTTATGCCCAAAGCGGTTATTTGTGTGGTTCCAGGTTGGGCAGTAGGTGGCGGACACAGTCTTCATGTAGTTTGCGATTTGACACTTGCAAGTAAAGAAAACGCTATTTTCAAACAAACCGATGCCGATGTAACGAGTTTTGATGGTGGATATGGTTCAGCGTATTTGGCTAAAATGGTTGGGCAAAAGAAAGCTCGAGAAATCTTTTTTCTAGGAAGAAACTATTCCGCACAAGAAGCTTTTGACATGGGAATGGTAAATGCCGTAATTCCTCACGATGAATTAGAAGCAACTGCCTACGAATGGGCACAAGAAATAGTAGCTAAATCACCAACATCTATCAAAATGCTAAAATTTGCCATGAATTTAACCGATGACGGAATGGTAGGACAACAAGTATTTGCCGGCGAAGCAACAAGATTAGCTTACATGACCGACGAAGCGAAAGAAGGAAGAGATGCTTTTCTAGAAAAACGCAAACCTAATTTCGATAAAAAGTGGCTGCCTTAGTTTAGTAGTCAATGTTCATTTTGCAGTTAACAGTTTGATGTTTCATAATTTTGGTTTACACAAAGTTTAAAAACGATTTATCATCTGATGGAATTTCATATAATAAATATTCTTTTAAAGTTTGTACACATTTTTTGGCAGGGTTTAAGGATTTATTTAAAATAGAATTACCTCTTAATGTGCCTAATTAAACAGCATAAAAAATTAATACCAAAAGGATTTATAAAATAGTTCAAAGATAGGTAGTTGTTTTTTAGATAGATTTTTTTACTAAAAATCTTTGCATACTTGGGCTACGGAACTATTTTTAGTAAAAAACATAGCAAAAAAGAACAAGTAGATTGGGCTTTTTTTATAGCCATTTAGTATAAATAGTAAAATCAATTACAAGATATTAATTTAAGTAAATGCCTTTTACAGTATTTTTAAAGTTTAAATGTATTATGAAGAAAAAAAATATTTAGGCAAAGCTCACTCATACATACTGATACCTATGGCATAAACTTTATTATTCTTGCTTTTTATGTGTTTTACAAGTTTGTAATTATACCAATAACATTTATAAAATAGTCCAAAAGTTTATGTATAATGCCGATTACTTGTCCCGAAAATTCGGGATAGTATGAAAATAGTCCTCCTGAAGCTTCGGGATTATTGGACTATATTGACCCGGGCTTGCGAACTGGCGAAGCAATACATAATCGGTATTATTTATGAAATCGCTATAAACACCAGTTTGCGTATGTAATTGAAAAATGCTTCGCTAGTTCGAGCAAGCTCTCGGGTCATTGAACTCTGGTGAAAAATAAAAAAAATGTGAGATAAACACCAATGAAAATAGCGATACATCTACACCAAAAAAAACAAATAATATTTACACATGAAAAAAAAATCAGATCACAATTGATTTTCCTTGAGATTGCAATTCTTTATCATTGGTTAAATAGAAATCTATTCTCCCTAAATTCAAACCATAGCACCCCACTTGATTAATCAATACTTGTTTTCCATCGCTGTTTTTTTCAATAATTGGTTTGTCTAAAAAAGTGTGCGTGTGTCCACCAATGATTAAGTCAATGTCTTTAGTTTGTTTTGCTAATAAAACATCACAAACTTTATTTGGATCTTCTTTATATTTAAATCCTATATGTGAAAGGCAAATTACAACATCGCAATGCTCTTCTTTTTTTAGAATTCTAGCCATATCTGTAGCCACTTCAATCGGATTGTTATAAACGGTTTCTTTATAGTTTTTTTTATCTACTAATCCTTCAAGTTCCACTCCAAGTCCAAAAACTCCAATTTTTATACCATCAATCGTTTTAATTTTATAGGGTTTTACTTGACCATCAAGTATAGTGTTTTTGAAATCATAATTTGCTGATACAAAATCAAATTTGGCATTGTGTAATTGTGCATAAAATCCGTCAATACCATTGTCAAAGTCATGATTTCCCAATGTAGCAACATCGTATCCCATCATGCTCATTAGTTTAAACTCTAATTCACCTCCATAATAATTGAAATAAGGAGTTCCTTGAAATATATCACCTGCATCAAGTAATAATACATTTGGATTTTCCTTACGAATAGATTCAATTAGTGAAGCTCTTCTTGCTACTCCACCCATATTTGGATTTCTTGGATGATCAGCAGGAAAAGGATCTATGTAACTATGAACATCATTTGTGTGTAAAATTGTAATATGTTTTAAATCGTTACTTTTAAAACTGCTTAGTGAAAGTCCTGTCAAACTTAATAAAGCTGAACTTGCTACTGTTTTTTGAATAAAATCTCTTCTTTTCATTGGTTTGGGCTTAAATTTAGTTCAGTATTATTCTTTTATAATTCTCACATCATTATTGATTTTCAAAGTATCAACATCTTTAAAATAATCAATCATAATGTTTCTAAGTTTGTAATCAATATTAAATTTTTCAATTCCTTTTTTAAAGAAAGCCATGTTGTCACCTCCATTTGATAAATAATCAGACGTTACTACATAGTAAATTTTATCATTTTCTAATGGTTTTCCTTGAACTAATAAATTTGTTGCTTTCAAATCTTTAGAAATTGTAAAATTTAGTCCAGACAATGGATGTGGTTTTTTTTCAGCAATAATATGATTGGCTAATTCAATAATTTGCTCCCCTTTAAGCGCAACAATAATTGCACTGTTTTCGAACGGCATAACTTCATAAGCATTTCTTGCAGTTACATTTCCTTTCGGAATTAAAGTTCTAATTCCACCATGATTTAGTAAACAAATAGCTATTGTTTTATTTTCACGTTTTTGAAAAATAGGATTGCTTTTTTCTATGGTAATATCGGCCAAAAAACAACCAATATTAGTTTGCCATTCCCCTTTTGACTTATCTAAGGTTTCAGGATTATATGCCAAAATTTCGCTCAAGTCTTTGTCAATATGTTCTCTGTAGGGTTTTATATAGTTTTCAACTTCAGCCTTACTTTTTTGTGATTCTGTAAGACCAATTTTTATGCCTTCAATTTTTGTAACTTGATACTTTTGACTCGAACAAGCTATTAAAGAAATAAATGTTAATAATAAAACAAAATATTTCAAAACAACGTTATGTTTTTTTAGATTTACCATCTTAAATATGACTAAATTTAATTAAATTTGTAACCAAGTAAAAGTACTATGTTTTTAAATAAAATAAAGGATTTTTGTATAAAAAAAATTGTTAATAAACGGTTATCAAATGTAAAACATATAAATTCAGATAGTTCTATCAAAAAAGTTGGGATAGTTTTCGATGAAACCTATTTTTATGAAAAGGAAAAATTGATGGAACAGCTAATAAAAAATGGAATTTATTCTGAAAATACCAAATTTTTGGTGTTTAGAGATAGGGTTAAAAAGAACGAAACTTTTGATTACAAAGTTTTTACTTATAAGAATATTAATTGGAATGCTACATTTGACAATCAAGATGTAAATGACTTTATAAATGAAGATTTTGATTTACTAATTAGCTATTATGATATTGAAAAGACACCATTATTAGTGGTAACAAATCGTTCAAAAGCAAAATTTAAAGTTGGATTTTCATCAATTGATAACAGATTAAATCATTTTATGATAGATACAAATGCAGAGAATTATGTCGTTTTTATAAACGAATTATTCAAATATTTAAAAATATTAAACAAACTATAATATGCAATCACTTATTGGTACTGGAGTTGCACTTGTAACACCTTTCAAAAAAGATTTTTCTATTGATACAGAGGCACTATCAAGAATAGTAAATTTTCAAATTGATAACGGAATTGACTATCTTGTTGTACTTGGAACTACGGCAGAAAATGCAACTTTAAGTCAAGATGAAAAGGAATTGGTCATCAATACCGTGATTGAAGCTAATAAGAGTAGATTGCCATTGGTTTTAGGAGTAGGTGGTAACAATACACATAAAGTTGTTGAAGAATTGAAAACTAGAGATTTTTCTAGTTTTGTGGCAATACTTTCAGTTTCTCCTTATTATAATAAACCCACTCAGGAAGGAATTTATCAACATTTTAAAGCAATTGCAGAAGCATCTCCTGTTCCTGTTATTTTATATAACGTACCAGGAAGAACGGCAAGCAATATGTTACCATCAACGGTATTAAGATTAGCAAATGATTTTAAGAATGTTGTAGCAATAAAAGAAGCAGCTGGTGATATAGTTCAAGCAATGAAATTAATTCAAAGAAAACCCGAAGGATTTTTAGTTATTTCTGGAGATGATATGGTTACTTTACCAATGATTTTAGCTGGTGGTAGTGGTGTGATTTCTGTAATTGGTGAAGGTTTTCCTAAACAATTTTCAGATATGGTGCGTTTAGGATTAGAAAGAAAAGTAGACGAAGCCTATAAATTGCATTACCTTTTAGCAGATGCTATTGATATGATTTTTGAACAAGGAAACCCAGCCGGAATTAAAGAAGTGTTTAAATCACTAGGTTTGTCAGAGAACACAGTGCGTTTACCCCTAGTAAATGTCAATCAAGATTTAGCAGATCGATTATGCAAATTTGTTAAAAATCTGTAGTGTTTTAATAAAAAAGCAACGATTAAAAAAAATCTTTCATAGTATCTAATTATTAACTAATTTTGCAGTTCGTTTTTTGAGAAGTAAAATTCCTTTAAAACTGTATACATAAAAATAAAAATGAAGAAAATAGTTTCTCTTATCGTGTTGGTTGTTTTTTTTTCGTCTTGTAGCGAATATCAAAAAGCGTTGAAAAATGAAGATATAGCCGCTAAGTATGAAGTTGGTGCTAAAATGTATGAAAAAGGTAAATACGCCAAAGCAATTCGTTTGTTTGAACAAGTTGCTCCGGCATATAAAGGAAAACCGCAAGCGGAGAAAATGTTTTACATGTTTTCACAATCTTATTATAAGACAAAACAATATTATTTAGCAGGATATCAATTTGAAAGTTTTGCTTCAAGTTATCCAAAAAGTGAAAAACATGAAGAGGCTAAGTATTTAGGAGCATTATGTTATTCAAAATTGTCTCCTATATATAGTTTAGACCAAGTTGATACAGACAAAGCGATAGAAAAATTGCAAAATTTTATAGACGAATATCCTAATTCAACGTATTTGCCCGAGGCCAATAAAGTAGCGATTGACTTGAGAAATAAGTTAGAGAAAAAAGCTTTTGAAAATGCCAAACAATACAATACAATATCCGATTTCAAAGCAGCTCAAATTGCTTTAGATAATTTTATAAGTGATTATCCAGGAACTCCATTTAAAGAAGACGCATTGTTCTATAAATTAGATTCTGCTTATAAGTTAGCTATAAATAGCGTTGAACAAAAAATGGAAGAACGATTAAATGCAGCAAAATCAGCTTACAGTAGTTTAGTTAAATTTAATGCAACAACAAAATATAAAACACAAGCCGATCAAATGTTGGCTAAGATTGATAACGATTTAAAACAATTTTCTAAATAAAAAGTCATGGATTTAAAAAAGACCAATGCACCAGTAAACACAATAACCTATAACAAAAACGTTATTGAAGAACCTACCGGAAATGTTTATGAAGCAATAACTATTATGGCTAAAAGAGCAAACCAAATCAATACCGAAATCAAAAAAGAATTGATTGAAAAGTTAGAAGAGTTTGCAACTTACAATGATAGCTTAGAAGAAGTCTTTGAAAACAAAGAACAAATTGAAGTTTCTAAATTTTATGAAAAACTTCCAAAATCACATGCCCTAGCTGTTCAAGAATGGTTGGATGGAAAAATTTATCATAAAGACTCAAACAAATAATATAAGACAATGTCAGTTTTAAGCGGTAAAAAAATAATACTAGGTGTTTCTGGTGGAATTGCCGCATACAAAACAGCAACATTAGTTCGACTATTTATAAAAGCAGGTGCCCATGTCCAAGTGATCATGACACCTGCTTCTAAGGATTTTGTAACGCCATTAACATTATCAACACTGTCTAAAAACCCAGTTTATTCAACTTTTTACAATGAAGAAGATGAGACGAGCCATAAAGGCGAACTGGCGAACCAAAATGCTCAATGGAATAATCACGTAGAGTTAGGTTTATGGGCAGATTTAATGGTTATTGCTCCTGCAACAGCCAATACATTATCGAAAATGGTAAATGGAAATTGCGATAATTTGCTAATTGCAACCTATTTATCAGCAAAATGTCCTGTTTATTTTGCTCCAGCAATGGATTTAGATATGTATAAACATCCTTCAACTCTAAGTTCTTTTAAAACATTACAACAATTCGGAAATATCATAATTCCTGCCGAATCTGGCGAACTAGCAAGCGGTCTTTCTGGTGAGGGCAGAATGGCAGAACCTGAAAATATAATTGCGTTCTTAGAGGCCGATTTATTGAGCAAATTACCTTTAAAAGGAAAAAAAATATTAATTACTGCTGGTCCAACATACGAAGCAATAGATCCTGTACGTTTTATAGGAAATCATTCTTCTGGAAAAATGGGTTTTGATATTGCAAATGAAGCAGCAAATCATGGTGCAGAAGTTATTTTGATTTCTGGACCTACACATTTTAAAGTGAAGAATACCCAAATCAATTTGATTAGAGTAGTTTCAGCTCAACAAATGTATGATGCTTGTCATGAGTTTTACAATAATGTTGATGTTGCTATTGCAGCTGCAGCGGTTGCTGATTATAGACCAAAGAATATTGCAGAGCAAAAGATTAAAAAGAGTGAAGCTTGTTTTACAATTGAATTAGAAAAAACTAAAGATATATTAGCTTCTTTAGGTGAAATAAAGAAAAGTCAATTCTTAATTGGTTTCGCTTTAGAAACAGAAAATGAAATTGAAAATGCTAAGTTGAAAATTCAGAAAAAAAACTTAGATTTGATAGTTTTAAATTCGCTTCAAGATGAAGGCGCTGGTTTTGGAAAATCCACCAATAAAGTTACTTTCATTGACAAAGATTTTACCATAGAACCAATGGATTTAAAATCTAAAGAGGATGTGGCTGTTGATATTATAAATAAAATAATAAATCATTATCATGCGTAGTATTTTAATTTTAGTTTTTTTGTTTCTATTTGCAAACGTTCAGTCGCAAGAACTTAATTGTAAAGTAATTGTGAATTATGATAAAATTACCAACGTAAATACTCAAATTTTCAAGAATCTTGAAACATCCCTTAATGATTTTGTAAATAAAACAGTTTGGACAGAAAAAGCTTTTAAGGAAAATGAAAAAGTAAGTTGTTCCTATTTTATTACGGTTAATTCTTTTGAAAATAATAATTTTGAAGCAAGCATTCAAGTGCAATCCTCTCGTCCTATTTACAATTCTAGTTTTTCTAGTCCTTTGTTAAATATTAATGACAAGGATTTTAGTTTTCAATATGTAGAATTTCAAAATTTGTTCTACAATCCTAATAGTTATGATTCCAACTTAGTTTCTGTAATCGCTTTTTACAGCTATATGATTTTAGGCTTTGATGCAGAAAGTTTTGCATTAGATAGCGGAACGCCCTATTTTCAAGCGGCACAAGAAATTGTAAGTATAGCAGCGCCTTCAGGAGGAAAAGGATGGTCGCAAACAGAAAAAACACAAAATCGCTATTATCTTGTTAATGATATTATGTCATCAACTTTTAGACCATTGAGAGAAGCATTGTTCCAATATCATTTTAATGGTTTAGATAACATGCATAAAGATTTAAAAACTTCTAAAGAAGAAATTGTTACAGCAATAAATACTCTGTCTACTGTACACGGTGTTAGACCTAATGCCTATTTAACTAGGGTGTTTTTTGATGCAAAGTCAGATGAAATTGTGTCTATTTTTTCAGGTGGTCCAAGTGTTACAATTGACGGCTTGGTTGATAAATTATCTAAAATTTCACCTACGAATTCTTCTAATTGGTTGAATATAAAGTTTTAATTATCAGTTAAATCTTTACAATGATTACTTCCTTATCTATAGAAAATTTTGCTTTAATTGAAAAACTGTCTGTTAAATTTACAGATGGATTTTCTGTAATTACAGGCGAGACTGGTGCAGGAAAGTCTATTCTACTTGGCGCTTTAGGATTAGTTTTAGGAAAACGTGCCGATTTGACCTCCCTAAAAAATAAAGAGGAAAAATGTATTATTGAAGCTCATTTTCAAATTAAAAATTACAACTTAAAATCGTTTTTTGTTTCAAATGATCTTGACTATGAAGAAGAAACAATTATAAGAAGAGAAATATTGCCATCCGGAAAATCTAGGGCTTTTATAAACGATACTCCGGTTAATCTGAATGAATTGCAAGAGTTAAGTACTTATTTAATCGATATTCATTCGCAACATCAAACTCAAGAATTGTCTGATGACGCAGTACAATTTCAAATAATCGATGCTGTTGCATCAAATTTAGATATTATTTCTAACTATTCAGTTCAACTTAAAGAATATAAGAAGTTAAAATCGACTTTACTATCTAAAAAAGATTCGCTTTCTGCAGTTTTAAAAGAACAAGATTATAATACTTTTCTTTTAGAAGAATTACTTTCTGCCCAATTAAAATCGGGTGAATTAGAAGAACTTGAATCTAATTTTGAAAAGCTCAATAATGTTGAGTTTATTAAAGAAACTTTAGTAAAATCTTTAGCAGTAGCTAATGATGAACAATTCGGTGTTTTGCAAAATTTAAAAGAAGTTAAAGCTTCTTTGCAAAAAATAGCTGGACTTTCAATTGAATATAATTTGCTTTTTGAAAGGGTAAATAGTACTTTAATTGAATTTGATGACATTGAAAAGGAACTAAATCAACTTTCAGAAACTATTTTTTCTGATCCTGAAGCTTTAGATGTAACCAATCAAAAACTGCAATTGCTTTATTCTTTATTAAAAAAGCACCAAGTAAATACAGTCGATGAACTATTAGTTATCCAAAATGATTTAGATAATAAAGTAGTTTCTGTAACCACATTAGAATCTGAAATTATTGAAATTGAAAATCAAATTCTTCAATTTGAAAATAAATTAAACGATTTGGCAAATACAATTCATGATAATCGTGAGAAAGCAATACCAGTTTTAACAGATAAATTAACCTCCTTTTTATCAAATTTAGGAATGCCTAATGCTAGGTTTACTATTCAATTAGACTTAAAAGACGCGTTTTATAATAACGGAAAAGACGAAATTATATTTTTGTTTTCCGCCAATAAAGGATCTGATTTTGGATTGTTGAAAAAAGTAGCTTCTGGTGGAGAAATGTCTAGAATTATGCTGGCAGTGAAAGCCATTTTATCTCAGTTTTCTAATCTTCCAACAATAATATTTGATGAAATTGATACCGGAGTTTCTGGAGAAATTGCTCATAAAATGGCAGAAATAATGAAAGACATGAGTCATAATATGCAAGTTTTTGCAATAACTCACTTACCACAAATAGCTAGTAAAGGGAAAGATCATTTTAAAGTTTTTAAAGTAATTAAAGACAATCAAACCCATTCTGAATTAAAGCTATTAACTGATAATGAGCGAGTTGTAGAAATTGCACAAATGTTGTCGGGTTCTGTTATTTCTGATTCTGCCTTAATTCATGCAAAGGAATTGCTTAACTAAAAATATAAAATTACATTTGTTATTTAAAATAAAAACAAAATAAACGAATACCGTTAATGATATGATTATAGAACCAAGAATGCGCGGATTTATTTGTTTGACAGCTCATCCAAAGGGTTGCGAACAAAATGTTAAAAATCAAATAGATTATGTTAAGTCAAAAGGTAAGATTGATGGTGCTAAACGCGTTTTAGTTATTGGAGCGTCAACAGGATTCGGATTAGCTTCCAGAATTTCTAGTGCTTTCGGTTGTAATGCTGCAACAATAGGAGTTTTCTTTGAAAAACCAGCTTCTGAAGGAAAAACTGCTTCTCCGGGTTGGTATAATTCTGCAGCTTTTGAGAATGAGGCGCACAAAGCGGGCTTATATGCAAAAAGTATTAATGGAGATGCTTTTTCTAAAGAAGTAAAACAACAAGCTATCGATTTAATTAAAAATGATTTAGGTCAAGTTGATTTAGTTATTTATAGTTTAGCTTCTCCAGTTAGAATGCATCCTGAAACTGGTGTTTTACATCGTTCAACATTAAAACCAATTGGGACAACTTTTACTAATAAAACGGTTGATTTTCATACTGGTAACGTAACTCAGGTTTCTATTGAGCCAGCTAATCAAGAGGATATTGACAACACTGTTGTGGTTATGGGCGGTGAAGATTGGTCTATGTGGATGAACGACTTGAAAAATGCAGGTTTATTAGCTCCAGGAGCAACTACAATAGCCTATTCTTATATAGGACCATCAGTTACCGAGGCTGTTTATAGAAAAGGAACTATTGGTAGCGCTAAAGATCATTTAGAAGCTACTGCTTTTACAATTACAGATGATTTAAAAGAATTGGGAGGTAAAGCTTATGTTTCTGTAAACAAGGCACTTGTTACTCAGGCTAGCTCTGCAATTCCGGTAATTCCACTTTACATTTCATTGTTATACAATATTATGAAAGCCAAAGGAATTCATGAAGGGTGTATTGAACAAATTCAGAGACTTTATAGTGAAAGATTATATACTGGCAAACCAGTTCCAACCGATGAGAATGGAAGAATTAGAATAGATGATTGGGAAATGAGAGAAGATGTTCAAGAGCAAGTTTCAAGTTTATGGGATAAAGCTACAACAGAATCTCTTATAGAAATAGGAGATCTAGCAGGATACAAGCAAGATTTCTTGAATTTATTTGGTTTCGGTTTTAATGGGGTAGATTATAATGCTGACACAAATGAATTAGTTACTGTACCAAGCATAAAATAAAATTGCAACAAGTGCTCAGTTACAGGCTCTCAATTGCAACTAAAAATAATTTTAATGGCAAAAGAATCACTTTAAATTACTTGTAATAAATAAAAAGTCCTGCTTTGGCGGGACTTTTATTTTATAGAAAGAGTATCTTTGTTAAAATTTTTTACGAATGTATTTTTCAATTATTATTCCAGTCTATAATAGACCTGACGAAATAAACGAACTGCTAGAAAGTTTACTATTATCTACTTACAGTAACAATTTTGAAATTGTTATTGTAGAAGACGGCTCAACTATAACCTGTGAAGAAGTAATAAAGAAATTCAAAGACAAATTAGCTATTTCATACTATTTTAAAGCTAATTCGGGTCCAGGTGATTCTAGAAATTTTGGAATGAAAAAAGCCAAAGGTGATTATTTTATCATCTTTGATTCCGATTGTATTATCCCTAACAACTACCTTACCGAAGTTGAAAAAGAATTAAAATCCAATTATGTAGATTGTTTTGGAGGACCAGATAAAGCACTAAAATCTTTTTCAAATATTCAAAAAGCAATAAATTTCTCAATGACCTCTTTTCTTACAACAGGCGGTATAAGAGGCGGTTCTGAAAAAATTGATAAGTTTCAACCTAGAAGTTTCAATATGGGAATTTCTAAAAAAGCATTTCAAGAATCAAAAGGTTTCGGAAATATTCATCCGGGAGAAGATCCCGATTTATCCATCAGATTATGGAAATTAGGGTATCAAACTAGACTTTTTTCTTCCGCTTTTGTGTATCATAAAAGACGAATTGACTGGGATAAATTTACACTTCAAGTATCTAAATTTGGAAAAGCCAGACCAATTTTAAATCATTGGTATCCAGAATATAGTAAATTAACCTATTGGCTACCCTCTTTATTTGTTATCGGATTTATAATCTCCGCTGGACTTTTACTAATTTTATTTGATTGGGGGTTAAAATTGTACTTTTTGTATTTTCTTATAATCTTTATTGTATCAAGTTTTCAAAACAGAAATCCACTAATTGGTTTGTTCTCAATAGTAGCGGTCTGGAAGCAATTTGTTGGTTATGGTTTTGGATTTTTAAAATCATTTTTCAAGATAAATATCCTAAGAAAAAAACCGCAAGAAGCTTTCCCTGAATTGTTTTTTAAAATAAATCCTAGTCCAGTTGAAACCGAAAAAGAATTATTTTTTGAAAAAAAAAGGGAAACTCCCATTCAAAAATCGGTTGATAAAGTAAAAAATAAAATTGTTGAACCAGTTGTAACAAAATCCAAAATAATTGGTTTAACCGGTGGTATAGGTAGTGGTAAAACTACAGTTGCAAAATATCTTATTTCTAAAGGAATTCCGGTTTATATATCTGATGTAGAAGCCAAAAAAGTAATGGAGTTTCCTGAGATTATTTCAGAAATTATGCAAACATTCGGCAGCGAATTGATAACCAGCAATCAAACTTTAAATAGAGAAAAACTTGCAGCAATTGTTTTTAATGCCCCAGAAAAGTTAAAACAACTCAATGCTATTGTTCATCCTGCTGTAAAAAAGCACTTTGATCATTGGGTTGTGGCACATCAAAACCATCCAATTTTAGTTAAAGAAGCAGCAATTTTATTTGAAAGTGGAAGTTATAAAGATTGTGATAAAATTATTTCGGTATCGGCACCATTAGAGTTAAGAATAGCGCGTGTGCTAAAGCGTGATGCAACTACCAAAGAAAAAGTAATGCAAAGAATAAACAATCAATTGTCAGATAAAGAACGTATTGCAAGAAGTGATTATGTAATTATAAACGAAAATTTTGAGAATACTAAAAAACAGGTCGATGAAATTGTCAATTTATTGAAAAATAGATAATTATTTACCTCTATGTTAATGTTTGGTTAATACATTAACAGAATAAATGTTAAAATGCTAATTTTGTTGTGATGAATAAGTTTGTTTTTCGGCTATTGGTATTATTAATGAGTTTATCTTTACTTGGGATAATTTTAGTCCAAGTATATTGGTTTAATACCTCATTAGAAAACAATGAAGAACAGTTTAAATTTCATGTTAAACAAGTATTAAGTAGTGTAGCTAACAAACTTCAAAATAAAGAGCGTTATGCTTTTTATAAAAAAAATGGAAGATTTAAAGATAATACAAAAAAATCTCCTAAAAGTGAAGATTTATTAGAATATGGTTACTATGAAAGAAATGCTAAAACGAATAAAACAATTATTTATTCTAATAGTATAATTTCTGAGGATTATGATATGTTTTCAACGTTCTTTGATAAAAGACTCGATAGTCTTAAAGTAAAAAATTATACTGCTAAAAGAAAGACTAAAGTATTTACTAATAATTCATTTGATAATTCAGGAATTCAAAACACAATTATTCCTGATTTAACTATAGAAAAAGCTGGTGATTTAAAAATTCTTGAAAATGCTCAATTTGAAATTGCCTACAAAGATGTAGTAGCTAATTATCCAATAAATGAGCGTGTTTCTAAAGATCAATTGAATGAATTGTTAGATAAAGAACTCAAGGAATATGGTATTAAAACCCCTTATGAGTTCAATATATATAGTAATGGATTAGC
>JAIFLT010000030.1:4387-12734 GCA_020048955.1 Flavobacterium sp. | reverse complement strand
ATATCTACTATAGATAATCAATCGGTATATAGCTTTTATCGTTTCATTGATTTGATCTATTTTTTTTTGATTCACCTCAATTATTTCAGTAAGTAGTAAAATCATAATAAAATTATTTTTTTGAAGTTAAATCAAAGTTGAAATTTGTGTTGATTATAATTCCATTATTGTTTTGAAACACATTTTGGTTGTTTATTTCTCTTCCAAGTTGAAGCGTTTGGTTATTAATTCTATTGCTACTATTTTTTTTTACCTTTATTAGTAATTTGAGATTAATAATTTTGTTTAAAAAAATAAAATTTTACATTTAAAATTGATACAAATATACACAAATATAATAGTAATACTATTAATAATGAAATTTTAACTTTTATTTATAAAATTTAGAATAAAAAAAAAGAGACTCAAAAAAATGGAATCTCTTTATTAAAACGTTACCTGTTTTTGTTTTTATAACAACGAATGTTGTGTCATTACAGCTGGTTTTTCAATTCCCATCAATTCTAAAATAGTAGGAGCAATGTCGCCCAAAACGCCATCGCGAATGGGCTGGTTTTTCAATTCCCATCAATTCTAAAATAGTAGGAGCAATGTCGCCCAAAACGCCATCGCGAATGGTTTTCAAGTCTTTATCAACTAAAATAATTGGCACCGGATTCGTAGTGTGTGCTGTGTTTGGTGAACCATCTGGATTAATCATAGTTTCGCAATTTCCGTGGTCTGCAATGATTATTGTGGTGTAGTCGTTTTCTAAAGCAGTTTTAACCACTTCTTGTACGCAAGCATCAACCGCTTCGCAAGCTTTTATGGCAGCTTCCATGATACCGGTGTGTCCAACCATATCGCCATTAGCAAAATTTAGACAAACAAAGTCAACGTCACCTTTTTTAAGTTCGGGGATTAAGGCATCTTTTAGTTCAAAAGCACTCATTTCGGGTTGTAAATCGTAAGTGGCTACTTTTGGTGAATTTCTTAAAATTCTAGTTTCGCCATCAAACGGAATTTCTCTTCCGCCAGAAAAGAAGAAGGTAACGTGTGGATATTTCTCGGTTTCTGCAATTCTAATTTGTTTTTTACCTGCTTTTTCTAAAACTTCTCCAAGTGTTTCGGTAATGTTGTCTTTGTCGTAAATTACATGAATATTTTTATAAGTGTCATCATAATTGGTCATGGTAACATAATACAAATTCATTTTGTGCATATTGAATTCATGAAAATCTTTTTGCGATAAAACTTCGGTTAATTCACGCCCTCTATCGGTTCTAAAGTTAAAGAAAATAACCACGTCATCTTCTTCAATTTTTGCTAATGGGTTTCCGTTTTCATCAGTCATTACAATGGGTTGAAGGAATTCATCGGTAACATCATTAGCATAACTTTTTTGAATGCTTTCTACAGCATTTGTAGATTTTTCGCCTTCTGAATTCACAATTAAATCGTAAGCCAATTTTACTCTTTCCCAGCGTTTGTCTCTATCCATTGCATAATATCTACCAATAATTGTAGCAATTTTAGCATTAGAATCTTTCAAATAACTTTTTAAGTTAGTAATGTCCAACAAAGCCGATTTTGGATCTACATCACGGCCATCGGTAAACGCATGAACAAAAACTTTTTCTAAACCATAATCTTGTGCGGCTTCTAATAAACCATATAAATGAGAAGTATGAGAATGAACGCCACCATTAGACACCAAACCTAAAAAATGTACTTTCTTGTTGTTTTCTAAAGCATATTTAAAGGCATCAATTAGCGGTTTTTCTTGATTCATGGTTTTATTTTGAACGGCCAAATTTATTTTAGCTAAATCTTGATATACAATTCGTCCAGCACCAAGATTCATGTGTCCTACTTCAGAATTTCCCATTTGTCCTTCGGGTAAACCAACATTTAGCCCATCGGTTCGTAGTTGTGCGTTGGGGTATTTAGTGTAAAGATTATTTATAAAAGGTACGTTAGCATTGTCTATTGCTGATACTTTTGGGTCTGGAGATTTTCCCCAACCATCGAGTATCATCAGAATTACTTTTTTGTTCATGGTAATAGTATTTTACACAAAGATAAGCATTTGAAAAATCTCAAAAGAGATGTAGTTGATAAATTTGACTGAAAAATAACGAAAACGATTTAGTGTTTTTCTGAGGAAAATTATTTTTTAGAAAACCAGTTTTTGGTTGCATTATAATCTATAAAATAACGAACACTTATAGAAAATATATGGTCTAATTTTTCGTGATTTATTAAATTTTCAGTAGTTTTTGTTAAACTGTGGCTAAAGTCAGTCCCGTAGTCGCTCAAAAAGGAGTTGTTTCTATATAAAATGGATAGTTGGCTTCCTGGTGCAAACCACCAAGTATAGGAAAGATCTAAATTCCATGTGGCAAAGTTTTCATCGTTGTTGTTAATATAGGTTGGATGAGATAATAAACTACCATTATTTTGAAGTAAATAATAATCATGATTGGCTACATAAGACCAATATTTTCTAACAACAAGATTAAAATTCATAACATTGTTTAGAGAGTATTTTCCAGAAATTGAGTTGCTGTAGGAAATGATGTTTCTATTGGCAAAAACAGTATTTATTCCGTTAGATGTTATATAACCTTTGTCGTTATTTTGTCTATCAAAGTTGAACTCATAGACCAAAGCGAGTTTGTCTGAAAATCGATATCTTGGAGCAACGTATAAGCCATAATTCATTCTTCCTTTTTCGTTTAAGAAATTTATAGAAGGATTCAGGTCTATTGCAAATTTTTTGGCATAGTTGGTTGAAACAAAAAAATATCCGCCTAGCCTTTGAGGGACGGTTACATATTTTCTTTGGTCGGGTGAGCGAGGAGTGTAAAAATCATAAACTTTAGTTGGTCTTCCATTAAAACCAAATCCGAAATAGTTATTTTTTTTATTTATGGAGTTGTAATTCAAATTAATACTATGTTCTTGAATTCTTCCTGTTCTATTATCGAATTCAGTGTAATAATTGATGCTTGTATTGAAAGAATTGAATTTTTTGGAGGGTTTTAAAATTCTATAACTTGCATTGCCAAAATAGGCTTGATAATGATTTTGAAAATTTATTCCTAAATCATTGGTGTCATAATTATCTGAAACATATTGTGCTCCTAATCCGTATCTGTATTTGCCACTAGTATCTCCAAAATACAAATCGGTATTAAAACCTTTTCTGTCTTTATTGTTTGCATATTCGTTTATGTAGCTGTATTTGAATCCGCCATTCAAATTATAAGTGTTTTCTTTGGTGTTTAAATCCCAAACCAATGCAGAAACATTAGCATCTCTATATTCTTTATCGCGGGTTACATTGGTATTTATAAAACTTACAGATGAATTTTTTCTAAAGCGTTGATCTAAAACCAATACATTAAAATTTGCCAGTGGTTCAATGAGTTCTCTACGAGTGTTTCCGTTTGTAGTGTTTAATATTTCGGCATACGTTTTCTCAGTAACGGCATTTAAGAAACCAACACCTAATCCGCCTTTTGTTCTTCCAGAAATTTTTAAGGCATTAAGTAGATTTACTTTTCCAGGATATTCAATTACCTCTTCGTTGGTTTCTAATTTATTATATAAATCACTACTTTTAAGAGAGGGTCTTCCGCCAATTCTTCTAGAATAAAAGAGGTTTCCTTTATTAAACAAATCTGTTCCTTCTGTAAAAAAAGGTCTATTTTCATTGAATTGTTGTTCAAAAGGACCTAGATTTAAGATGACTCTATCAAAAGCAGCTTGACCAAAATCTGGTACTAAAATAGCATCTAATGTAAAGGCATCATTAATGCCATATTTAATATCTAAACCACCTTTAAACTCTCCTTTGGCTTTGTTAAAGCTGTTTGCATTTAGGTATTGTGAAACATAAGGAATTAAGAACAAACGAGTTGGTGTTTTAATGTTTTCAATCCCTTCTAAAATACCCGCTTGATTGCTTTCGGATGAAATTTTATTATCTATTAAATTCCATGTATATTGAAATCGATCTCTAAAGACTTCTCTGTAAAAGTTTAATCCCCAAGTTTGTTTACTTTCTGAAGAAAATCGTAGGGCAGCATAGGGTATTTTCATTTCTACAACCCATCCAAAGTCAGTGATTTCTACATGACTGTTCCATATAGCATCCCAAGAATAATCGGCACCTCCTCCGTCTGTATATAACATATCTTGTTGAACACCAGAGGCACTAACAAAAAAGCGAAATTCTTGTTGCCCATCATTATATCCATTAATATAGACTCCAAAATGATCTGCCGATACAAAATTATCTCTTGTTGTTAGTTCTTTTCTAATTTTGCTAGGTTCATGGTCATATAAAGTGGCAGCTATGTATATTGCGTCGTTATTATAAACCACTTTAACCTCTGTTTTTCTTTCTTTTAGTTCGGGTTTACCATTATCTGGAGCAAACATAATAAAGTCTGTTGCAATAGGAGTCGTTTTCCAAATGGGTTCGTCAAATTGACCATCTATGGAAATTTTTGCATCGCTAAATTTTGTTTGTAAGGTCTTTTTTGGGGCTTGCGAAAAGCTCAAAGCAGTTACTAATGCAACAATAAGGGTAAAAATAAACGTTCCTTTACACATTGTTTTCATGGTTAATTGGGCAAATATAAATTTTTATAGGTATAACACAATAATAATTATAAGGGTAAAAATAAACGTTCCTTTACACATTGTTTTCATGGTTAATTGGGCAAATATAAATTTTTATAGGTATAACACAATAATAATTGAAATAGTATCAGGGCAAATACTTTAAAATTATTTTAGACTTTTTTTTCTAGAATTAGATCAATTTATACGAAATAGACTTTTTTGATTCATTGTTGTCTGATAAAATCCGCGTATAGCAAACCTGTCTGCCAACAACTAGATAGACAATGCAAAATTTGTGTCTATATAGTTTTTAATGCGTTTGCCCTGAAATTAGTATTAGAAAATTTTTTGAGGTGAGAACCATTCAACAAGGAGTTACAAAACTAGTTCAAAATTAATATCGTAATTAATTAATATCGTAATTTGGAATATAAATTAGCATCTAAACAGTAAATATCTTCTCTGAAATTTAAAATACCGTTGGTTTCCCAGGCAGTCCAATAGAGTTGATGAATATATATAGCTTCCCTTATTTTAATGACAATAGTTTTTAATTCTGGTTTTGGAAGTGTTTTCTTTTCTATTACAAACGCAGGATTTTTGGATAGTATTTTCGCATTTATTTTGTCAATTTTTTTTTGTTTGGCTTTTTGAAGTTTATAATAATACTTTATGTTGGTTGTATCTGTAATTCGTTTTAATGGCCATTTGATGGTGTCATTTATAATATAACTTGCCATTTCTAATGGTTTTTCTAAACGAACACAGCCTGAACTCAGTGATCGATGGGTGAACGCAAAGTAATCTCTATGATTGGTGTCATGTAGATACACAGAATATTTATTAGGAAAATTAATCTTCATTGACCCAAGCGAATTGTTTCTGCCAGGGTCTTGAACATATTTATATTTGTTGGCATCTTCTTTTTTCCATGTCCAAGGGTTTACTTCATTATTTTTTTTATCAAAAATTTTCAATCCCTTTTTTCTAAAAATACCTTTATCTTTCTCAGCTTCGGGATAAATATCTTCTTTTAAAATAGTTGGTGGTACTGTCCAATTTGGGTTCAAATTGATATTTGATATTTTAGATTCTAATATTGGAGTTGGGCGAGTATCTTTTCCTACCACAATTCTTTGTCTTTGTGTAGTATCATTTTCTTTTACAGCAACAATACTATAATCGGGTATATTTATTAAAAGATAATGATTTCCAAAATCTTGAGCAAACCACCTCCAGCGTTCCATATTTACTGCCACTTGTTCTATTCTTTGATTTCTAGAATAATTTAGCGCATCAATGGTGCTTCTGCCAATTATAGCATCGGGTCTTAGACCATGTCTGATTTGAAATATTTTTACCGCTTCTTGTGTTTTTTTATCATAAACTGTTGATAAAACAGTATCTTTTTCAATCATATCTCCCCAATACATCAATTTTTTTTTAACAATTGGAATGTATTTGTTTTTTTTATTGGGTACAATTCTTGCTCTCAGATCTATTAATTCAAAGCTGGTTTCCTCTGGAAATTTTTGTAATAATTTTAAACAGTTTTTTAGTTTTTTATAAATGATATGTTTGGGTTTGCAGTTTTCTATAGCTTTGCTAAAGTTGTTGTTTTCAATGCAATCATAAAGAATTTCGTTTACATTTATTTTTTTTTCTTTTAAATCCCAATCTTTATACAACTTTTTTGGATTTAATTTTCCTTTACTAATATGATTTATATACAGTTGTGTGCTTATAGTTAGTAGTAAATCATACTTAACAATTGTAGAATCAGGAAGTGCATCAAATTTAGTTTCAAATGATTTTAAAGTTTCATAGTTATAGTCTTTTGATGCTAAAGCTTCGTTTTGGGCTTTGCTTATTTCTTCAATTATAAAATCTCTATGTTCTTTCTTGTTCCAAGCAGTTTCATAGTTGAATTTTTTATAAAAAGCTTTAAAATCTTCGTCAATAGACGAATTAATTAAAGTAGAATCAATCTTAATTTTATCCTCGCCAAAAAAAGAAACGTCAATAAAAGAAGCATTCGCAGAAGATTCGTTGGAATGGTTTCTTTTGCAACTTGAAAAAACGATGAGTAGAATTAAAAGGTAAAATTTATTCATAGGCATTAGCCAATTTTTTTTTCATGATGTAATGGATTCCAATATCGGCAATAGAAAATGGTTCTCCAATTTTGATGTAACCCAATTTTTCATAAAAAGGAACTGCACTTTCACGAGCATTGAACCAAATTAATTTTCCAAACTGACTTTTTACGTACTCTTCAGAATGTTTTACTAATTCAATTCCAAAACCCTTCCTTTGAAAATGGTTTAAAATAGCCATTCCTCTTATTTGGAATTGATTTTCTGACTTAAATATAGCATTATTATTTTTAAAAACCGATATAACTCCTATTAAATTTTTATCAATAAACAATCCAAAATGAGCTGTTGTATCTATATCATCTCCATCAAATTGACAACTTTCCATTGGTTTTCCTGCTCTTAAGATAGGATGTCGAACCAAAAAAGTATCTCTTGAACTAATTTTTCTAATCTCTTTCATAAAAAATTTCGATGCAAATTAAAAGATAACAAATTAATAATAAAACTTTTAGACCAGCTTAAATTTGTAAAATTTTTTCTGCACAAAATTTTTTTCAAAAAAATTTGCATCAAAACAAACAAATGCTGTATATTTGCACTCACAAAATAAGAATAACCTATTTCAATTTTGTAATGCGGAAGTAGCTCAGTTGGTAGAGCTCCAGCCTTCCAAGCTGGTTGTCGCGAGTTCGAGCCTCGTCTTCCGCTCTTTAAAGTCTCTAATTAGTTTTAGAGGCTTTTTTTATTGTTTTAATTTTCTATAAACGACAAATCAGTTTCAGGATTAATTTCTTCAGGAACTAGGTTTTGCCTAAATAATCTAGCCGTTAAATCTCCTTTAAGAATTATTTTTTCACCTTTCACTTCAAGCCAACTGCCTTCTCTCAATCCTAAAACTGGTGTGTTGTTGAAAGCATGAAATTCCTTAATACGTGTTTCACGAGTTTCTCCCATGTGCTTGCTTTGTGCATCAGCATCTAAATAATGCGGATTCAAATTAAATGGAATGGCTCCCAAAGTTTTAAAGCTTGGCGGATAAATTATAGGCATATCATTGGTGGTTTGCATCGATAGTCCGGTTATGTTGCTACCAGCACTTGTGCCCAAATAAGGTGTTCCGCTTTCAATAACATTAGAGAGTGTTTGCATTACCTTGTTTTCATACAACTGAGTGACTAAAAGGAATGTATTGCCACCACCAGTAAAAATTCCTTCTGCTTTTTCAAGTGCTTCTATAGGGTTTTTGAAAGCATGTAATCCTTTAATTTTCTTATTTATTTTTGAAAAAGCAATCGCCACTCTATCGGTATATTCATCATGTGTCATACCACCTGGGCGAGCATAAGGAATGAAAACGATTGTATCACAATTTTTAAAATGATTTTCTAAAGTTGGTAGTAAATAGTCTAAGTAGTCTCCTCCATGAAGCGTTGAAGTACTGGCTATGATTAGGTTTTTCATAAATTTTTAATGCTATTAACTCCAGTTTAATGTTGAAATTGTTTCTGCAAGAATAATTTTCAAACTAGTATCCTCATAGATAAGGCAATGTTTGGTCTCTTATAATATATTCTTCTTTTATCAATGTAACTTTCAAGCAAATATATAAAAATTTCGCAAAATCAGGAGACGTT
>JAIFLT010000030.1:0-4380 GCA_020048955.1 Flavobacterium sp. | reverse complement strand
AGGCAATGTTTGGTCTCTTATAATATATTCTTCTTTTATCAATGTAACTTTCAAGCAAATATATAAAAATTTCGCAAAATCAGGAGACGTTTGCAGCTTTTCATGGGAACAATTATTTTAAATAGAACACTTTGTGGAGTTGGTTAAAATAAAAGTGCTTTAATAATTTGTAAGAAAAAAATTAATATATTTGTAAATAAATAAAGCAAAATAAACATTCTCCAATCTACCCAATTTTGGGTTTATATGCGAAAGTTTGTTTTGCTTATTTATGAGTTACCAGCAAGCCAACAAAACGAAAGAAGAAATGACAAAAATAATATTGACAATAGCTGTTTTGCTTTTTAACTGTTTGACTTTTTCTCAGACGGCAAAAAAAGAAAATTACGCATTGACAATCATAAAAGGAAAAGTTATAAAAGAAAACAAGAAAAGCTTTTTGATAATTCCTACTACTCTTACCAACAATACTAAAGAAACATTGAAATATTACAGTATGTCTTGTTCTTGGCAAGACTTTTATTCTGTTGATAGTAAAGAATTACTAGTTGATGGACAAGATTGTGACAAAAATATCCCGATAATTTTGACACTTGCACCAGAAGAATCAAAAACAGTAGAAATTAGACTATTAATGAATCGGACAATTGATGCTTCTGAAATAAAATTCAAAATCGGATTCAACTTAATGAAAGTATCTAGCACTCAAAAAGAATTTGACTTTGACTTCAATGAACAGCAGAAAAAGAGAAACATAATTTGGTCAAACATAATTTCAAGATAAATAAACAAATGGCCAGCTGGTAACAGCTACTATAACGGATTTGGGCAATAGGCATAATGGAGAGTTGGTTTTGTGCTTTAAAGTTCAGTCCTAAACCGAAAAATTAAGGCATACTTTATCCCAAACCCGCTATAGTACCAGAACGTTGGCACCAATTTTAAAATGACCGCAAAACCTTGTGCTAAAAAGAAAAATAACAGAAATTAAAAACAAAAACTTAAATTAACAAAATGAAAAAAATTATTTTTTTAGTCCTTTTAGTATTTAGTATTTCAACATCAGCACAATTAGCTGATACATTATTCGTGTCAAAATTAAATGACGCAGAATGGGTAAAATCAATTCCGAATTCTACAAAATTTAAATATTTAAAATTTGCAGATGGTTCAACTTTACAAATTGGAGATAAAATGTTGTTAGGAAAACCAAGCGGAACTAATACATCAAATCAACAAACACCAGGAGTTTTTGGCACGACAAACCAAACTGTAAATAATTTTACTTATCTAATGTTGGGCAGAATGGGAAGCGCAATATTAAGTGGTATAACTTATTTACCAGAATCGTTTAAAGGAAGAGAATTAGAAATTGAGGATATAAAGTTTGCCAAAAATGGAAAAAAAGCAACAAACGCAGGTGTAATGGTTATATTTAATAATCCCGGAATGGACATAACTGTTTTAAATTTAGACTTTGCATTACAATATGGAGAATTAATAAATCCGAAAGCTTCAATGACGAGTGACCAAGCACTTGCGGAATTACAAAAAGCAAAAACCAAACTTGACTTGGGTGTAATTACTCAAGAAGAATATGAAAATATCAAAAAGGAATTAATGAAAGTTATTAAATAGCCAGCTTGTAACATAGGTGCTTGGCAATATGGCGGGTTTAGGCTTAATTTGAAGTTGGTTTTGTGTCTGAAAGTTCAGTCATTAACCAAAAGTAAAGGCTAATTTAGTCCGCCACATCGCCAAGCCGAAAACCGTTGACCACAATAGTAAAACGACACTGAACATAAACAATGAAACATCACTTTGGAGATTTTTTAGACAGAACAGATGACTATTGGACGACAATTCCAAATAGAGAAAACATAAACAATGAAACATCACTTTGGAGATTTTTTAGACAGAACAGATGACTATTGGACGACAATTCCAAATAGAGAAAGATTTGCATTTATAGCTGACTTTGAAATCGCCAACAAGGACGAAGTTAAAATATTGACCATTAGCAAAACGCAAGACAAAATTCATTGGACACAGATTTATGACTGCCCAAACCTTGAAGAACTGACACTTCACGAACCGAGCAAAGAACAAGTTGAAGCAATCAGTAAACTGAAAAAAATAAAGCGTTTGAGAGTGACTTTTTTCAGAGCGACAGACATTGAATTTATTGGTGACTTAGAAAACTTAGAAGAATTAATTCTTGAATATGTTTCAGGCTTTTCAGATTTGACACCTTTGAAAAGGTTGAATAAACTAAAATCTGTTCACTTTGAAAATTTAAGACGAGTAACTGACTTTGGAGTGTTAGCCGGAATAGAAAGTTTACGATACATATACATAAACGGAACTTTCGATTGGAGTCAACCAGTAGAGAATTTTGACTTTTTAAGTGAAATTCCAAACTTAGAAATTTTTGCTGTTGGTTTTAGTGTCAAAGTTTTAAACTCGACATATCCAATTTTTAAATCAATTATCAAACATAAAAAAATTAAAAAACTAAGATTAGGAAGAGCATTTTGTAGTTTAGAAGATTATGCTTTTGTCGAAGTACTACTAGGACAAGAAAACATCACATACGCAGATGATACACCTGTTAGACTAATTTACGAACGTGAAAGACAAATTGATTTTTTGGGGAAAGGGATGAGAAGCATTTCATCTGAGAACTCAAAGGATAAGTGTGATAAGATAATTAAGGAATACGAACAATTGAAGATTAAAGCGAAATCGTACTTAGAAAACTATTGTGGCTAACAGTTGCTGTTGACACTTCTGCTTATGAAGATGTTAATGCCAATTACAACTATCAAAAATCAATAAAAGTCAAAAAATTTGTATATGTTGTATTGAAAATTGAAAAGCCTATTTTAGATGTTTATGAACCAACAGGATATACGAATAGTTTCGGTTTGTATGAAAAGCCTGACCCAATATATTCAATAAACTATCAAAAGGAAACATATACTACTGATATAATTGAGATAAGCGATTATAACATTGATGAAAAGCACAGAGTTTTAGATGATGCAAAAAATAAAATGTACTCGAAATTAAAATTTGTTGATGATGCGTTTTCAACAAATTTATGGGTCAATTGCAAAGACGATAACAAAAGTAAAGAATTTAAAGGATTAAACTCAGAAATAACAGATTCTCAAATCTTTGAATTTGATAGTTATTCGGAAGCAAGTATTCACAAACAAAATAATTTGGAATAAAATTTGTTTCAATATAAAAATAATTACTAAATTTGTATAACAGTTATGAAAGCACAAACACTACATATAGAAAATCCTTCAAAAGAATTATTATTATTCTTTAGAAAATTGCGTGCAGAAAAAGAGGAACACAAAGCAAAACTAATTGCAAAAAAAGACCTTTATTTTCCAAAATCTAAATAATTTTAATTTTGAGTTTAGAATTGGATGTTCCTTTTGAAACTAACGAAGGTTATCAGTATATTGTTAGTTTTACAGAATTCCAATCTGTACCAAAAAACTATAGACTACCTTTAGTTAGTATTTCAATTGCATTAGTTTCATCTGATGTTGAAACAAATTCACTAAAAACATTAAATATATTTATAAAAGTTGTTTTAAAGTATTTAGAACAAAATGATGTAATAATATATTTTATATGTGACACTGCTCCAATAAAGATGAGAGATAATCGAAAGATTAAATTAAGTAATCAAGAATTTAGATTTAATCTGTTTTTAGCAATGTTTAATAAATTGAAATCAGAAATTTTTTATTTACAACCAGTTGTTTTAACTGATAAAATTGGAGGAAATCATTACACAGCATTAATTTCAAGAACATTTCATCAAAAAGAAATTGAAACCGTTAAATCAGATTTAGAAGAGTTTAATAGGAACAAATAAAACAACAACAGCTATCAGCGGTTTTGCAAGATGGCAAAGTTCGTGAAAACACAAAAACTAACAGAGGAATTTAAAAATTAATTATTAATTTGTAAAGGCTTGTTGTTCATGTATTTAACACTTCGCAAAGCTGCGAAACGTCAGGATGTGAAAAAACCCTCATTTCTTCCCAATCATTAACTTTAACAATGCAATAGCTTCGATTTAAGACATGCTAAATTTTGATTTCTTTAGGTTGGTTTCAAAAACAATTTGGGCTAAAAACAGCTTTAAATAGGCCGTTTTTATTAAAAAACTAGACCTTTCCCCAAGCTCCGCAAAGAGTTATTATTAGCACATTGCTGCAAATGTCTCCTGACTTTGCGCCATTTTAATATCATTTTTCATTTATGTAAAATTTGATTTGTTAGCGGTCATATATGGTATCGCCTTTTTATTTATAGGTGTTTGCTTGCGCAAACTTGTTGTTAATGGCGATT
>JAIFLT010000003.1 GCA_020048955.1 Flavobacterium sp. | reverse complement strand
TGGTTGCCACCGCACCTTGGTGATTATTTGGAGTTAATCGGTTTAATTTTTCTACCGGAACATAAGAGAAATTGATGCTATTTTTTTTCATCGCTTTCATCAATTCCTGCATCAATTCGCTTTGGGCATCGCTTTGAACGAATACTTTATCGATTTCTTTTCCTGCATTTATAGCTTCTATAATAGCTCTAATTCCGAAGATTTGGTTTTCTTTTTCCATGGCGCAAAGGTAAACTTTTTTAAGAAGGTTTAAATGTATGAAGGTTTAAAAGTTTAAAAGTTTAAGAGTTTAAAAGTTTAAAAAACAGCCTTCAAACTAATATGAACAATAGAATTAGTAAGTTTTATGGCTTGTTCATTGGTGCTTCCGTTGGCGTAAAGTTTTATGGCTTGTTCATTGGTGCTTCCGTTGGCGTAAATCAAATTAAAAAGTCCGTTTTTGGTCAACAATCCAAACCCAAAACCCAGTCCAAGTAGATTGCCTTTTGCATCGGTAGTTTTATCTTGAAAATAACCATAATCTATTATAGAATGAACATAAATATTTGTAGAAAGTATATAGCGATATTCAGTCAAAATAGAGGAGAAGATGTTGCCTTGCAAACTATTCTCATTAAAACCACGAATCGAGTTGATACCGCCAAAACGATGTAATTCATTAATAATATACTCACCACTTTGCAGATAGAAATTCTGAGTTTTTAAATTGACGACATTTTTATTGTTGAGGTACAAATTGTGTCTCAGATTCAAACTTCCAAAAAACTGCGAATTATTTTGAAATTTTGACTCGCGTTTTCCTGTTCCAATTTTCAAACTATAATTACTTTTTTCAGGAAACAGAAAATCATCTTGTTTAAAATCTATAAACTCGAAAGTAGATGTAATAAATTGGTTTTCAAAGTCACTTATAGTAGAAGTGTTTGTATTATTAATATCACTAGATTCAGCCGATTGATAACCTAGATACAATCTAGTATTGTAATTAAAATAGTATCCTAAATCAATAGAAGTCTGGGTGTTTTGAAACGTGCTGTCTTGTTTAAAAATGTTCAATTGTGCTTTCAATCCAATAGGACTTTTAAAAATATATGGAAGTTCTAAACCAAGATTAAACGTTTTTTGATCTTCGCCATTGCTTTTCCAGTACAAAGCTATTTTTTCACCCGAATTTAAAATATTATTCAAAGTCAAATCCAAATAACCATTAAAAATAACTTTAGCATTTTCATCGTTAGAAAAACCAATAAACCCATCAAAATTATTCGCTTTTGCTTTTTCCAAATAAACAAAAACTTTAGTAGAATCTTTGGTAAACAAAATCTCCGGATATTTAGTTTGCTTTACAAATCGATATTGCTCAATATCTTTATAAAGTTTCTCCAAATTCTGCTGATTGAAAACTCTTTTTTTGTAAAGGCGTTTCAGGTTTTTCTGGTGACCTTCCGGAAATTTGTCATATCCATTAATTACAATATCATTCAGTTGACGCTTCTGTTCGGTTTTTACATTCAAGTCAGCCATAACAAAACCGTTTTTGTTTTTAATATTCAGTAATTTCACTTTAGCCATCGAAAATCCTTTTGTTTCTAATTGTTTCAAAGTCGAACTCAAAAAAGCTTCACTTTCACCAAATGGTAGTTTAAGGGTGTCGTTTTTAACTTCATAAATGCCCCAATTTTTAATGCCATAATCGTTACCTATATATATATGTACAAAATTAGTTTTTTCACCTATAGCATACACATATACAAACGTACTATCATTTTCCTTTTTACTTTCATTAATTTCTTGTTCTAAAAAACCAACCTTCAACAACTTTTCCGAAAATAATTTAGTTTCATCAACAACACCTTTAGCATTACTAAAAGATTTAGAATAACCTAAAGAATCAATAACCTTTGTTTGCTTCTCATTTTTACCAATAATCTTCAAATACCTATTTTGCCCAAAGTTATTTAGGGAAAAAAGAACAATAAAAATAAAAATTAGTTGTTTCAAAATGTTTTTTTGTTTTGTCATCCTGAGCTTATCTAAGGAGAAGCGAAAGGCTTGGGTTTTATTTGTAATCCTTATTCCTGCTGCCTTTCCAAATCTTTTTCGTCATCTCGAGCGCAGTCGAGATACAAAAAAGGATTTTCCCTTGCATCAGGGCTATAGAGCCAGCTATTCTAATTTTTGTTACCGTTGTAAAAATAACGTAAAAAACTACGATTTCATATAAAATAATTTCTATCAAAAGAATAGTCTTGAAAATTAATTAATTATGATTTGTTTTACTAAAAATAATTACTACATTTGCAACCCCTAAAAAGTGGGGAATTAATAAAATAAAGAAAAATTAGTAATTCAACAATTAGTAAGAACAGGAAGAACTCAAATCACTAAGAAGAGTAAATCGGTTGCTTTAGATTCTTGTCCTCAAAGAAGAGGTGTTTGTACGCGTGTTTACACTACTACTCCAAAAAAACCAAACTCTGCCATGCGTAAAGTAGCGCGTGTACGTTTGACTAATGGAAATGAAGTGAATGCTTACATCCCAGGAGAAGGACACAATCTACAAGAGCACTCGATAGTATTAGTGAGAGGCGGAAGAGTAAAAGATTTACCAGGAGTTAGATACCACATCGTTCGTGGTGCGCTTGATACCTCAGGTGTAGCAGGAAGAACGCAACGTAGATCTAAGTATGGTGCAAAACGTCCAAAAGAGGCGAAAAAGTAATTTTTAAAACTCAAAAAGAAAAGACATGAGAAAAAGAGCAGCAAAGAAAAGACCTCTTTTACCAGACCCAAGGTTTAATGACCAATTGGTAACCCGTTTTGTAAACAACCTAATGTGGGATGGTAAAAAATCTACAGCTTTTAAAGTATTTTATGATGCCATTGACATCGTAGAAGCAAAGAAAAACAATGACGAAAAAACATCGTTAGAAGTATGGAAAGACGCTTTAACAAACGTTATGCCTCACGTAGAAGTACGTAGTCGTAGAGTCGGTGGAGCTACATTCCAAATTCCAATGCAAATCAGACCAGACCGTAAAATTTCTATGGCAATGAAGTGGATGTTACTTTATGCTCGTAGAAGAAATGAGAAATCTATGGCTCAAAAACTAGCTTCCGAAATTTTAGCTGCTGCTAAAGAAGAAGGTGCTGCTGTTAAAAAGAGAATGGATACTCACAAAATGGCTGAAGCAAACAAAGCATTCTCACACTTTAGATTTTAATACATAGAGAAATGGCTAGAGATTTAAAATTTACGAGAAATATTGGTATTGCAGCTCACATTGATGCTGGTAAAACAACAACAACGGAGCGTATATTATTTTATACAGGAAAATCACATAAAATTGGTGAAGTACACGATGGTGCTGCAACAATGGACTGGATGGCACAAGAGCAAGAAAGAGGGATAACAATCACTTCTGCTGCTACAACTTGTGAGTGGAGTTTTCCAACAGAACAAGGTAAACCATTGCCAAGTTCTCAAGATTACCACTTTAATATTATTGATACTCCTGGACACGTTGACTTTACCGTAGAGGTAAATCGTTCATTACGTGTTCTTGATGGTTTAGTTTTCTTGTTTTCTGCTGTTGATGGTGTTGAGCCACAATCAGAAACCAACTGGAGACTTGCTGATCAATATAGAGTTCCACGTATGGGATTTGTAAACAAAATGGACCGTCAAGGTTCTAACTTCTTAATGGTATGTCAACAAGTTAGGGATATGTTAAAATCTAACGCTGTTGCAATTACTCTACCAATCGGTGAAGAAAACGATTTTAAAGGAGTTGTCGATTTGGTTAAAAACCAAGCTATCGTTTGGCACGATGCCACACAAGGAGCAACTTTTGATATCGTTGATATTCCTGCTGATATGGTTGCTGAAGTTAAAGAATACAGAGATATCCTTATAGAAGCAGTGGCTGATTATGATGAGAACTTACTTGATAAATACATGGAAGATCCAGATTCTATCACTGAAGACGAAATTAATACAGCATTAAGAGCAGCTACTATAGATATGGCTATCATTCCTATGATTGCTGGTTCTTCTTTCAAAAATAAAGGAGTTCAATTTATGTTGGACGCTGTTTGTAAATATTTACCATCTCCTTTAGATAAAGAAGGTATTGAAGGTATTCATCCTGATGATGCTGATTTATTAGAAGAAGATCAAACAAAAATCTTACGTCGTCCTGATGTAAAAGAACCATTCGCAGCTTTAGCATTTAAAATTGCTACCGACCCTTATGTTGGTCGTTTAGCTTTCTTCCGTGCCTACTCAGGCCGTTTAGATGCAGGTTCATACATCTTGAACACACGTTCAGGAAACAAAGAAAGAATTTCTCGTATCTATCAAATGCACGCCAACAAACAAAACCCAATCGAGTTCATCGAGGCAGGTGATATTGGAGCTGCAGTTGGATTTAAAGATATCAAGACCGGAGATACCATGTGTGATGAAAAACACCCAATCATTCTTGAGTCAATGAAATTCCCTGCGCCAGTAATTGGTATCGCTATTGAACCAAAAACTAAAGCAGACGTTGATAAAATGGGTATGGCTTTAGCTAAATTAGCCGAAGAAGATCCAACGTTTACCGTGAGAACAGACGAGGCTTCAGGTCAAACAATCATCTCTGGTATGGGTGAGTTACACTTAGATATTCTTGTAGATCGTATGAAACGCGAATTCAAAGTTGAAGTTAACCAAGGTGAACCTCAAGTAGAATACAAAGAAGCTTTCACAAAATCTGCTCAACACAGAGAAACTTATAAAAAACAATCTGGAGGTCGAGGTAAATTCGGAGATATCGTATTTACACTTGAGCCTGCTGATGAGGTAGATGGAAAAATTCCTGTTGGATTACAGTTTATTAATGCTGTAAAAGGAGGTAACGTTCCTAAAGAATATATTCCTTCTGTAGAGAAAGGTTTTAGGGAAGCAATGAAAACTGGTCCATTAGCTGGATATCAAGTAGATAGTTTAAAAGTAACCTTATTGGATGGATCGTTCCACCCGGTAGATTCTGATGCGCTTTCATTTGAATTAGCAGCTAAAATGGGATACAAAGAAGTGGCTAAAGCTGCAGGAGCTGTTATCCTTGAGCCAATTATGAAAATGGAAGTAATTACTCCAGAAGAAAATATGGGAGATATAGTAGGTGATATCAACCGCCGTAGAGGTCAAGTAAATGATATGGGCGACAGAAATGGCGCTAAAACTATCAAAGCTAATGTGCCTTTATCAGAAATGTTTGGTTATGTAACCACATTAAGAACCCTATCTTCAGGTAGAGCAACTTCTACAATGGAATTTTCACATTATGAACAAACTCCTTCTAATATTTCAGAAGAAGTTATCAAAAAAGCAAAAGGTAACGCTTAATTTTTAACAAGATGAGTCAAAAAATTAGAATAAAATTAAAATCTTACGATCACATGTTGGTTGATAAATCAGCTGAGAAAATCGTAAAAACTGTGAAAAGCACAGGTGCTGTTGTAACAGGTCCAATTCCGTTACCAACTCACAAAAAAATATTTACTGTATTACGTTCTCCTCACGTTAATAAAAAATCGAGAGAGCAGTTTGAAGTAATGTCATACAAAAGATTATTAGATATTTACTCTTCATCTTCAAAAACTATTGATGCTCTAATGAAATTAGAGTTGCCAAGTGGTGTTGAAGTAGAAATTAAAGTTTAATCTGAGTAAGATTTTAAAAATAAAACCGCTAAAGTAGCACTTACTTAGCGGTTTTTTTAAACTTTAAAATAATATTTGGTGGTTGCAATATAAGTTGTATATTTGCACCCTCAAAAGAGGCGGTAGGTATCGTTCTCAAAATTAATTAATTAATAAATTGTTTAATATGTCTGGGTTAATTGGAAGAAAAATCGGCATGACAAGCATTTTCGACGAAAACGGGAAGAACATTCCTTGTACTGTAATCGAAGCTGGACCTTGTGTCGTTACCCAAGTCAGAACCAATGAGGTTGACGGGTATGAAGCTCTTCAACTTGGTTTCGATGACAAAACAGAAAAACATGCTACCAAAGCTGACTTAGGTCACTTTAAAAAAGCTGGTACTTCTGCTAAAAAGAAAGTCGTTGAATTCCAAGGGTTTGAAGGTGATTTTAAATTAGGTGACAATGTCACTGTTGAGGTTTTCAGCGAAGGAGAATTTGTTGATGTACAAGGTGTTTCTAAAGGTAAAGGTTTTCAAGGTGTTGTAAAACGTCACGGTTTTGGTGGGGTTGGACAAGCAACTCATGGTCAACATAACCGTTTAAGAGCGCCAGGTTCTGTAGGAGCATCTTCTTATCCGTCACGTGTATTTAAAGGTATGCGTATGGCTGGAAGAATGGGTGGTGAAAATGTAAAAGTACAAAATCTTAGAGTTTTGAAAGTGGTTGCTGAAAAGAATCTACTTGTTGTTAAAGGAGCTATTCCTGGATGCAAAAACTCTTATGTAATCATTCAGAAGTAATGGAAGTAAAAGTATTAGACATCAACGG
>JAIFLT010000126.1 GCA_020048955.1 Flavobacterium sp. | reverse complement strand
AAGTCACTGTTTACAGTGCTTTACGCAAAAATGCGTTTGCAAGGTCGTTTGCAGAAATAACAATTTTAATAAAACAATAAAATGAACACAACAACACAAAATACCACCCAATACAAAAACTCCCCTTTAGGTTTAATTCCTGAGGATTGGGAAGTTAAGAAACTTGGAGAGCTTGGAGAATTTAAAAATGGAATTAATAAAGATAAAGAAGATTTTGGATTTGGTTTTCCAATGGTGAATCTAATGGATGTTTTTGGTGTAAATAAAGTATTCAAGAATAATTTGAATCTTACATTAGTAAATGCAAATGAAAGGGATTTAAGAGATTTTTCTTTAAAAAAAGGAGATGTACTTTTTATTCGTTCATCAGTAAAACCTACAGGTGTAGGTCTAACAACTTTAATTTGTGATGATTTAGAAAATACAACTTTTAGTGGTTTTATAATCCGTTTTAGAGATAATGATTATTTTAATTCAGAATTTAAAGCACATTGTTTTTATGAAGAAGGTTTTAGACAACGACTATTAAATAAAAGTACAATTAGTGCAAACACAAATATAAATCAAGTAGCATTAAAAAGTTTATCCATTCCAATCCCACCACTCCCCGAACAAGTCGCGATAGCTAATTGCCTTTCTACTTGGGATGCAGCAATTGAAAAACACACTGCCTTAATTGCTCAAAAAGAACTTTCTAAAAAAGCATTAATGCAACAATTGCTTTCGGGTAAAAAACGATTGAAAGGGTTTAGTGATAAATGGAATTTAAAATCATTGGAAGAAGTTGCAACATTTAGGAATGGTAAAGCACATGAAAATGGAATTGATGAAGATGGAGCTTATAAAGTTGTAAATTCAAAATTTGTGTCGACAAATGGAACTGTTTTTAAATCATCTAACGATAATCTTTGTCCTTTATTTGCAAACGAAATTGCAATGGTAATGAGTGATATTCCTAATGGGAAGGCACTTGCAAAATGTTTTTACGTTGATGAAAACAATAAGTATACTTTAAATCAAAGAATTTGTTCAATAACTGCTAATAAAGATACTAATAGTAAATTTTTATTTTTTATTTTAAATAGGAATGTTCATTATTTAAGTTTTGACAACGGTGTTGGGCAGACAAATTTAAAAAAAGAAGAAGTTTTAGAATGTCCACTATTAATTCCTGATTTTCATGAACAAACCGCAATCGCAAACGTTTTGCAATGTGCTGATGCAGAAATTCAGTTATTAAAAAGCAAACTGGCGCACCTCAAAGAGCAGAAAAAAGGGTTAATGCAGGTTTTGTTAACAGGGAAAAAGAGGTTGAAAATTTAAAGAAAAAAGTATATAATTATGACAATTGAGGAATTAAATAGTACATTAAATAATCTTTGCAGTCTATCAGCAGAAAACGAAATCGTTGAATTTAAAGAAGCAAAAAACACCTACGACTTCTCTAAATTAGGCAAATACTTTTCGGCACTTTCCAACGAAGCAAATCTTAAAGGAAAGTCTTTTTCTTGGCTTGTGTTTGGTATTGAAGACAAAAAACATAAGGTTGTAGGTTCTCAGTTTCGCTCAGTTAGAAAAGATTTAGATAGTTTAAAAGGCGAAATAGCCAAAAAAGTAACTAACGGCATTTCTTTTATAGAAATCCATGAAATAAATAAACCAGAAGGCAGAGTAATTATGTTTCAAATTCCTGCCGCGCCTAAGGGAATTCCAATTGCTTTTGATGGTCATTACTATGCAAGAGATGGCGAAGAGTTGACGTCTTTAAACATAGAAAAAATTGAGCGTATTAGAGCGCAAACTATAAAAGATGATTGGAGTGCTGTTATAGTTTCTCAAGCTTCTATTGACGATCTTGATGATGATGCAATTGCTCTTGCAAGAAAAAATTATAAAAATAAATTTCCAGAAAAAGCTGATGATGTTGATAATTGGGATGATATAACATTTTTAAATAAAGCTAAAGTTACTATTAAAGGAAAAATAACTAGAACTGCTTTAATCCTTTTAGGAAAGGACGAATCTGAACATTTTCTAAATCCATCAGAAGTTAAAATTCGATGGAAACTAATTGATAATAACGGTTTTGATATTGATTATGATATTTTTGGACTTCCTATGATTTTATCAGTTGAAAAAGTCTTTGCAAAAATCAGAAATATCAAATACAGATACATGCAAGAAGGAACAATATTTCCAACAGAAGTTGCAAAATACGAACCTTTTTCTATTCGTGAAGCTATCAATAATTGTATTGCACACCAAGACTATACCAAAAATGCGAGAATTAATGTTATAGAAATGGAAGATCAGTTGATTTTTACAAATCATGGTTCTTTTATCCCTGGAAGCGTAGAAAAAGTAGTTATTGATGACGCGCCAGAAGAATTTTATCGAAATAGATTTTTAGCTACAGCCATGTTCAACTTAAAAATGGTGGATACTGCTGGTGGTGGAATTAAGAAAATTTTCAATTTCCAAAAAGCTCGTTATTTCCCAATGCCCGATTATGATTTATCTTCTGAGAAAGTAAAAGTTTCTATTTCTGGTAAAATTCTAGATATGGATTATGCTCGTTTGCTCGCTAAGCACAAAGAGTTAACTTTAGAGGAAATTATGATGTTGGATAAAGTTCAGAAGAAAATACCAATCACAGCATTTGAAGAGAAGCATTTAAAAAGCAAAAAGCTTATTGAAGGTAGAAAACCTAATTTTTTTATTGGTTTAAAGGTTGCAGAGAAAACAGGAGAAAAAGCAGCATATACCAAGAATAAAGCATTTGATAAAAAATATTATTTAGATCTTATACTTAATGCATTAAAACAGCATAAGAGCATGAGTAGAAAAGAAGTAGATGATTTGCTATGGAGTAAACTACCTGACTGGATGGATGAAAATCAGAAAAAAAATAAAGTTGGAAATTTACTTACTGAATTGAGAATAGAATCTAAAATTCACAATATTGGTAATTTTAAAGATTCAAAATGGCAATTGCAAAAGCAGTAATTTAAGAGAAGATTTAAGAGAAGAATTAAGAGTAAGATTAAGAGTAAGAGAAGAATTAAGAGAAGAATTAAGAGAAGAATTAAGAGAAGAATTAAGAGAAGAATTAAGAGAAGAATTAAGAGAAGAATTAAGAGAGGAATTAAGAGAGGAATTAAGAGAGGATTTAAGAGAGGATTTAAGAGAAGAATGAAAGTCTAACTTAACGGAGAAATGAAAATAAGGTTGATACAGATTTTGTTAACGGGGAATGAGGTTGAAGTTTTAATAAAAAAAGGTATTTATGTATATAATGTATGTTGATGAAAGTGGAGATCCAGGAACACATCCCAATAGTTCGCCGCATTTTATTCTTTCGGGTTTAATAGTTTCTCAAAACGATTGGGACAAATATTTGCTGCGATTAAAATCATTCAGAAAATCATTAAAAGAAAAATACAATCTCAACCAACGTACCGAAATTCATACTTCAGAATTAATTCGGGTAAACCATTTAATGGAATATAAATCCATACATAAATCACAACGATTGGATATTATCAAAGATTATTGCACTCAAATTCCGCTTATATTTGATACTGCCGCAGTTATAAATATTTGTCTTAAAATAGACGAACATCCTGACACTGATATTTTTAATTTGGCTTGGAGCCGATTATTACAGCGTTATGATACTTTTCTAAAAAAGTCAGTCAATGATAAAGGTATTATTGTTGCAGACGATACCGATAATAATAAACTGATGTCATTACAACGAAAAATGAGAGTTTACAATCCAGTACCAACTCATTTTACATTAGAAAGTTATAATGCACCAATTGATAATATTATTGAAGACACATTTTCAAGGTCGTCACACCATTCTTATTTTATTCAAACCGTTGATATTATAGCACATACATTATACCGAAAAGAATATCCAAAAGGGAGTTTGAAAAAGTTTGGTTTAGAGAAGCAATTTCAAAAAATAGCACCCATTTTATTAAAAATAGCCAGTAAAAATGATGAATATGGTATTGTCAGAAAATAAAAAAACCTCGGTTCAAAAACCGAGGATTTTGTTGCGGCTCGATAAGAACAAGCGGTTCAAACCAAGTCGACTTATTTTCAAGCTGATTTTGGGTTCAGCGTTAAAGGCCTTTGTAGGTTCCAAACCAATGGTAAAGAACGCTACAAATATATAAACATTTTTATATTTCTTTATATTTCTTAACTTTTTTTTTCAAATTAAAAACGATTCAATGAACAAACCATCCTTCAAAGAAGACCATAGTTCACAAATACCAGCCTTGCAATTATTGCAAAAGCTAGGTTATACTTATTTATCCCCAGAAGAAGCAGAAGAGCTTCGTGGTAATAAAACAGGTCAGGTTATACTTGAACCTATTTTAAGAAAGCAATTGCATGAAATCAATAGTATTCAGGTAAGTTCTTCTAAAATGGCTTTTTTTAGTGATGCTAATATCGAAAATGGTATTCAAGCACTCAAAGATATTCCTATGAATGAAGGTTATATTGCTGCAAGTAAAAAAGCATACGAACTCATTACATTAGGAAAAGCATTAGAGCAAAGTATCGATGGTGATAAAAAAAGTTTCACCATGCAATACATTGATTGGAAGAATTTAAACAACAATGTTTTTCATGTAACAGAAGAATATAGCGTAATGCGTATTGGTAGTAAAGACCATTACAGACCAGATGTTGTTTTGTTTGTAAATGGTATTCCGTTATGTGTCATTGAATGTAAACGACCAGACATAAAAGAGCCAATAACAGAAGCTATTTCACAACATGCAAGGAATCAGCAAGAAGATGGAATAAGACATCTTTATATTTACAGTCAGTTACTTTTAAGTCTTGCAACCTTGCAAGCAAAATATGCAACCACAGATACCAAAGAAGAGTTTTGGGCATCATGGAAAGAAAGTGCAGCAGAAACTGAAAACGAAATATTTGAATTAGTCAATCAGCCACTGACAACTGAACAAAAACAAAAACTGTTTTTAAATAGAAAAGATTGGGAACAAAAAATAATTGAGCTAAAAGAACTCGAAACAATTTCAGTAAGTGAACAGGATAGATATTTATATTGGTTGTGTCGACCTGAACGATTATTGCAATTAATCAAAGATTTCATTTTATTTGAAGGTGGTTCGTACAAGAAAATTGCACGTTACCAACAATTTTTTGCCATCAATAAAATCATCAAAAGAATTCAATCTATTAACGAAGGAAAAAGACAAGGCGGAGTGGTTTGGCATACGCAAGGAAGCGGTAAGTCATTAACAATGGCTATGCTTGCAAAGAAAATTTACTTAACTGTAAAGAATCCAAAAATAATTCTTGTAACCGATAGAACAGATTTGGATACTCAGATAACAGATACTTTCAAAAATGTAGAGGTTCCAGTTCATAATGCAAAAACAGGTAATCAATTAGTAGATTTATTGCAAAGCAAAAGTGATGCAGTGGTGACAACAATTATTAATAAGTTTGAGGCTGCTGTAAATCAATTGGGTGCAACACCTTTAGCGAGCAACAATATTTTTGTGTTGATTGATGAAGGTCATAGAACACAATACGGAACATTTAATGTCAAAATGCAAAAGGTTTTACCTAATGCATGTTTTCTCGCTTTTACAGGAACTCCATTAATGAAAAAAGAAAAAAGTACAGCACAAAAATTCGGTGGAATTATTGATGCTTATACTATAATTCAAGCGGTTGAAGATGGTGCAATTGTGCCCATTATTTATGAAGGCAGGCATGCAGTTCAAAATGTCAATCAAAAAGCATTAGATAGAGGATTTGATAGTGTTGCAGAACCATTAGAAGTATATGAAAGAGCAGATTTGAAAAAGAAATTTAGCAAAGCCAATCTTATTTCAAAAACAGAGCAACGCATTGATGAAATTGCAAGAGATATTTCAGACCATTACACACATAATTGGGGAGTTGATAAAACAGGAGAACGAAGTGGTTTTAAAGGCATGGTGGTAACTCCAGATAAAGCAACGGCAGTTAAGTATAAAAAATCTTTTGATTTAATTGGAAAAGTTTCTACAGAAGTAATCATGTCATCACCAGATACGAGAGAAGGGAATGATGATATTCATGGTGAACCAACCAATGAAGTAGTTGCTTTTTGGAAACAAATGGAAACAAAATATGGTAAAGGATTTGATGAAAAATTAATTAATCAGTTCAAAAAAACAGATTACCCAGAGTTATTAATTGTTGTAGATAAATTGCTAACTGGTTTTGATGTTCCTAGTGTTGTTGTAATGTATGTGTGTCGTAAACTAAGAGATCATACTTTATTGCAAGCCATTGCAAGAGTAAATCGAGTAATGCAAGGTAAAGAATATGGTTTTATTATTGATTATGAAGGAATAATTGGTGAACTAGACGAAGCTATGAACGCTTATTCTGAATTTACCGAGTTTGATGAAACTGATTTAATAGGTACTTTAAATGATATTAAAAAAGAAATTGCAAATCTACCTCAATTGCATGGGGAACTTAATGACCTTTTCAAACAAGTTAAGAACAAATGGGATATTGTAAGTTATTCCGATGTTTTAACTGATGAAGCAATAAGAGTAGAATTTTATCAAAAGTTTACTGCTTTTGCAAAATGTTTGAAACTGGCTTTATCGTCAATTGATTTTGAAAATAATACACCAGAAAAAACAAAAGAATTATACATTAGACATCTGAAATTCTATACAGAGTTGAGAAATTCAGTAGTTAATACTTATTCTGATTCTATTGATTTTAAAAAATATGAAAAGCAATTGCAAAAATTATTAGATCAACATGTAACCACAGAAGAAATAATAAGGTTAACAGAACAAGTTTCTATTTTAGATACGAAGGCATTTGAAAATGAATTAGAAAAAGTTATTGGTACTAGGGCAAAAGCGGAGACGATTGCAAGTAGAACTGCAAAACATATTAATGAGAGAATGGACGAAGATCCAGTTTTTTATAAAAAGCTTTCTGAATTAATCCAACAAACAATTTCCGATTTACGTGCAATGCGAATTTCAGATATAGTTGCAATTAATAGATTGAAAGATTTAAGAGAGCAGGCAATTACTAAAAAGTCAGATGATATTCCAGAAGCGATTCTGAAAAATGAAAAAACTATTCCATTTTATAGACTTGCAACTGCAAGTAATAGTATTGCAACTGCTAATGCAATACCATTTGCAATAGAAGTTGATAAGATAATTAATGAATATATTATTGTTGATTGGTCAACAAAGCCCGACATTATTAGAAAAATGACTTTTTATATTGGTGAGTATTTAATTGATGAAGTAGGTATTGCAATCGATATTGCAGATGATATTGCAGAAAAGTGTATTGAGGTTGCAAGGTTAATTTATAAGTAAAAATGGAGTATTCAATTAATTTTGGTTCACGAAAGATAGTGTATACACTTTTGTATACAAACCGAAAGACATTAGGTATTACAGTTAATCCAGACATGAGAATAGTTGTAAAAGCTCCAGAAAATTCATCTATTGATTTAATTGCAACAAAAGTAAGAAAGCGTGCAGCGTGGATTATTAAACAACAAAACTTCTTCTTAACGTTTCATCCCAAACCAAACGATAAAAAATACGTTTCAGGTGAATCACATTTTTATATAGGAAAGCAGTATAGAATTGAAGTTATTGAAGGAAAGAAAAATGAAGTAAGTTACAAAGGAAGATACATTCAAATTACAACTAAGAATAAATCTAATGTTGAAAAATTACTTAATGATTGGTATAAAATAAAAGCTAAAGAAAAATTTGAAGAGATTGCAAGTCCATTAATTGATAAATTTAACAAATATGGTGTTGAGCCATCAGGCATTTATATTCAATCTATGAAAACTAGATGGGGTAGTTGTACTCCAAAAGGTAAAATAATATTAAATCCTGAATTAATTAAAACTCCAAAAGGTTGTATTGAATATGTTGTAATACACGAACTTTGTCATTTAGTACACCACAGTCACAATCAAAAGTTTTTTGACTTGCAAGCTAAAGAATGTCCTTTATGGGAACGTTGGAAAAAGAAATTGGAGCAGTTTGGGTAACTTAACAATTTAATTTCTTCGAATAATTTTCCAGTTACAGGGTTTCTAAATTTAAAATAAACATACCAATCTCGCCTCAAATCGTAATTGAAATGCATTATTTTTGGTTCTGAATATTTTTTTTAACTGCCAAATCCTGTGATAAATTGTGTGAAATTATTAAAGATTTTAATTTCTTATGCATAAAAAAAGGGATTAAATAAATTTCAATCCCTTGTAAAAACTAATATTTTTAAAAGTAGCGAGAGGGAGATTTGAACTCCCGACCTCAGGGTTATGAATCCTGCGCTCTAACCAACTGAGCTACCTCGCCAAAATATACATTTCCTTGAATGCGGGTGCAAATATAAGACTAATATAATATTGTTCAAACAATAAATTAAAAAAAAATATTTTTTTTCTTGACTGTTATTTTAATTAAAAATTATATATTTCGCAAAAATTAGAATATGTCACCAAAAGTTCGTTACGAAATTGAATTTCCTATAAATTCTTCTCCTCAATTGCTATATCAATATATTTCAACTCCTTCTGGATTACAAGAGTGGTTTGCTGATACCGTAAATTCAAGAGGAGAGTTTTTTACTTTTGAATGGGATGATACCGAAGAGCACGCAAGATTAGCCGCAAAGAAGTCAGGTGAAAAAGTAAAATTTAAGTGGATTGACGACAACAAAAAAGATACAGAATTTTATTTTGAACTAAGAATTTTAGAAGATGAAATTACTAAAGATGTTTCTTTAATGGTTGTAGATTTTGCTATAGAAGAGGAATTAGACGAATCAAAAAAACTTTGGGAAAATCAAGTATCCGATTTAAAACATGTTATTGGTTCTGTATAGAAATCATTATTAAAACTTATATTTGTCCCGACTAAATCGGGACTTTTTTATGATTAATTACAACGGCGAAATGCAATCTTCAGACATTACTTTGTCTAATTCTAATAGAGGTTTTTTATATGGCGATGGTGTTTTTGAAACGCTAAAAATTGTAAATAATAAAATCTTATTTCTTGAGGATCACTATTTTAGATTAATGGCTTCTATGCGAATTGTAAGGATGCAAATTCCAAATAATTTTACTTTAGAATACCTTGAAGAGCAAGTTTTACACTTGGCGAAAGTTTCTAATTGCGTAAATTCTGCTCGGGTACGATTGACCGTTTTTAGAAACGATGGCGGATTTTATCTCCCACAAACTAGAAGTGTTTCATTTATAATTCAAATAGTTCCTTTGCATGAAACTGCTTATTCCTTTTCAGATGCAATATATGAAGTTGATTTGTATAAAGATTTTTTCATCACAAAGCAGTTGCTTTCTACAATCAAAACTACCAACAAGATGATAAACATTACAGGTAGTATTTTTGCCGATGAAAATGATTTGCAAAATTGTTTGCTTCTTAATAATGAAAAAAACGTTGTCGAAGCATTGAATGGAAATTTGTTTATGCTAATTGGAAATCAACTAATTACACCGTCTATTGAAGAAGGTTGTTTGAATGGCATCATGAGAAAGCAGGTGCTTCAAATTGCCAAAGAAATGAAAAATCTTGAAGTTTTAGAGCAACCAATTTCTCCATTCGAATTACAAAAAGCCGATGAATTATTTATTACCAATGTGATTATAGGAATTCAACCCATTACAAAATATCGTAAAAAAGAATACAACAGCAGTTTTTCTAAAACACTAGTAGAAAAAATTAATACTTTAATTTAGTATTGGGTTTTCTGGTGCGTTAGACCAAATGAGGTATTCGCCACCTAATTCTATTATTTTTTCTTTCCAAAATTGCTTTGAAGATTTACTCAAAATGGCTGCTTGATAGGTGTTGTTTGTAATAATCCAAGAGTTGCCTTGCAGTTCTTCTTCGAGTTGATTAGAACCCCAACCAGTATATCCTAAGAAAAAACGAATATCTTCTTTATTTATTTTACCCTTGTTGATTAAGTTCTTAGTCAATTCAAAATCGCCTCCCCAAAAAATTCCATTTGAAATTTCAATACTGTTTGGAATCAACTCTGGTATGGTGTGAATAAAATATAAATTGTCTTGTTCCACTGGTCCGCCATTGTAGATAACAAACGAACCGTTAATTTCTGGAAGCAGATCATTGATGGTATATTCAAGTGGTTTGTTCAAAATAAAACCAACAGAGCCTTCTTGGTTATGGTCTGCCAATAATATGACAGATCTATTAAAAGACAAGTCGCCAATTATTGATGGTTCTGCTATTAAAAGTTGTCCTTTTTGGAGTTTTTCAGATGTCATTTCGACGCAATTTTAACTAAAAGTACAAATAAAAGTTGTAAAACCAAATTTTAAGGTAAAAAAAAACCATTCGACGAACGAATGGTTTTCTATATAAAAAATAAACTAGATTAGTTTACAGAACCTTCTAAGTCTGCTCCAGCTTTAAATTTTACTACATTTTTAGCAGCGATTTTGATAGTTTTTCCTGTTTGAGGATTTCTTCCGTCTCTAGCAGCTCTTTTAGATACTGACCATGATCCGAAACCTACTAAAGATACTCTTCCACCTTTTTTCAAAGTTGATCCTACGTTTCCTAAAAATGATTCTAAAGCTAATTTTGCAGCTGCTTTTGTAATTCCTGCATCAGCAGCAATAGCATCGATTAATTCTGATTTGTTCATAATGATAGTTATTAATTGTTGGTTAAACTTTTTTGTTAATCATAACAAATTTAGTAGAAATTACAGACTACACAAGAAATGAATGTCATTTTTACTAATTTTGTTGATAACTCGATACATTTGTTAATAAAAGCATCATTTTTAAGCAAAAAAATACTTATTTTTTCAATGATTACAATACTTTACAACACTTTGGCGTGGGTTGAAAATGATATTCCATTTAATAATTCAAAGCTTTTCATTTTCTTTTTTCCAGGAAATTGAAGACTTAGTATTTCTAAAAAACCATTGCTAACAGCGATTTTGATTTCCTTTTTTTGAGTAATGATGCTTCCAATTTCTAAATTATGTGATTCTACAATTAATTTTGCTTCATGAATTTTAACATTCCACTCTTGAGTTCCATCTTTAAAAAAGCACCAAGCACTTGGGTAAGGAGATAATCCTCTAATTAAATTGTAAATTTCAACACCCGATTTAGAAAATTCAATTTTGCAATTTTCTTTGTTTAATTTGTATGCCGTTTTAATTTCTGTTGAATCGGTTTGAATTGTGGTAACAACTTTTCCTTTTTCTATCAAGGCTAATGTTTCTAAAACTGCTTCGCTTCCAATAGCTATTAATCTATCATGCAATTCTCCTGCGTTTTCTGTTGATGAAATTGAAGTTTCTTTGCTCAAAATCATGGCACCAGTATCAATTTTATCATCAATAAAAAAGGTGGTTACCCCGGTTTTAGTTTCTCCATTTATTATTGCCCAATTAATTGGTGCTGCACCACGATAATTGGGTAGGAGTGACGCATGCAAATTAAAAGTGCCTAATGTTGGCATTTTCCAAACTACTTCGGGCAACATTCTAAAAGCTACTACAACTTGCAAATTGGCATTCAATTTTTTTAATTTCTCTATAAAACGCTCGTCTTTTAAATTGGTTGGTTGCAACAAATTCAATTTGTTTTCTAAAGCATATTCTTTTATTGCTGAATATTTTATTTTTTGTCCACGTCCTGCTGGTTTGTCTACTGCTGTTATCACACCAACAACCTCGTAGTTGTTTTTAATTAGGGTATCTAAAATGCCAACAGCAAATTCTGGAGTTCCCATAAATACAATTCTTAATTTTTCCATTTTATGCTGAATTTACTTGTTCTAAATTTAGTACAATTATTTTATTGCGTAATTATTATTTGGCTTAACAATAATGGTATCGTTTTCCATTAAATTTTGTAATACAAAGATAACATCGTCTTTTGGATATTTGGTCAACTTTTGAATGTCTCTTGAATTCATTTCATGAACTTTCAATAAACCAATTATTTTTTCGGATAGGGTTGTGGTGTCTAACTTGTTTTTCTTTTTAGAAATACAATAAGAGCAAACGCCACAATCTTTTTTGATTGTTTCTCCAAAATAGTTTAATAGCAACTTATTTTTACAAGTTTTGTCTTCCTTGATATAATCTAATACTGATTTTAGTTGTTCTGTTTTGAGTTTGTTTTGGGCTTCAAGATATTTTACAACTCTACTAATCGTTCGTTCATCTTCGCGAACTTCATTGAAAGTTAATGTAGCATCATTATTTTTGGCGTGTAATTCTATAACTTGCTTTTCGTGTAACTTATGGAGAATAGCTAATACTTTGCTCTCATCACAATTCGATTTTTTGGCTATTAATGTACTGTTTACCGTTGTTTGCGCTTCGTAAATTCCTGGATTGGTTCGTAAAATGGTTAAAATAACTTCTTCCTCTTGTGGATTCAAACTCATGTAACGAATCACTTCTTTAGATGAGATTATAAATTGTAAGGTGATTTTCTCAGTAAATTCTTGCGATAAACTGATGATGCCTTGTCCGTCTAGAAATTGCAAAGCATTGTAAACTTTTAAAACAGAAAAATTATATTTGGTACAAAAATGATTGATGTTAAAACTAAATTTTTCGTCAATACCTTCACCATAAGCAATTTGAAAATAGTTGCAAAGTTTTACAAAAACCAAATTTAGAAAGGCTTTGTCTGATAAAACACTCATGAATTGCGCTTCTACATGAATCACATCAGAAGGATTGGTAAGCAAAACCGCAAATGCTTTTTCGCCATTTCTTCCGGCACGACCAGCTTCTTGATAATAATTTTCTAGGTTAGGAGGAATATGTAAATGAATCACTGTTTTTACATTGGCTTTATCAATTCCCATTCCAAAGGCATTGGTCGCAACTATGGTTTGCACTTTCTCGTCCATCCAAAGTTTCATGTTGTTTTCTTTATCTTTTAAAGATAAACCACCATGATAATAAGTTGCCGAAAATCCTAACGATTCTAGTTGTTTAACAGTTTCTGAACAAGCTTTTCTGTTGGTTACATAAATGATTGTTGGTTGTGGATTTTTCTTTACTATTTGTTCCATCAAATGCAATTTGTCTTCAACATTAAAAACCATATAAGCCAAATTCTCCCTTGCAAATGATTTTACAAAAATTGTAGGATGGTTTAGTTGTAATTGCAGCAATATATCGTCTTGAACTCTTTTAGTTGCTGATGCCGTTAATGCCAAAAAAGCCACTTTAGGGAAATATTCTTTGAGTTTTGAAATTTTTAGATAAGCAGGTCTAAAATCATGTCCCCATTGCGAGACACAATGTGCTTCATCAATAGCAATTAAATTAATAGGAAGACTTTTTATACGTTCTAAAATCCAATCGCTTTGCAATCGTTCTGGTGATAGATATATGAATTTATAGTTTCCATACTGGCAGTTGTCTAATAAATCGATGATTTCGTTAGAAGCAATTCCGCCGGTTAATGCTATGGCTTTGATTCCTTTGTTTTGCAAATTTTGCACTTGGTCTTTCATCAACGCAATTAAGGGAGAAATGACCAAACAAATGCCTTCCATCATCATGGCTGGAACTTGAAACGTAATTGATTTTCCGCCACCAGTGGGCATTAATCCAAAAGTGTCTTTTCCTGCTAAAACGGAGGTAATTATATCTTCTTGCGGAGTTCTAAACGCATCGTGATTCCAATATTTTTGAAGGATTTCTAATGGTTTAGACATTCTTGAAAAGTAAAATTAATGTGTAAAACACCAATAATTAAGTAAACAAATTTACACAAATTATTTTATATTGAAAGTTGTGATAAAATATAATTTGTGCGTTCTTCAACCGTTCCTTTTGGAACTTCGATTAAGTTGTAACCGTATTTTTCATAAGTTTCTACAAGATGATTGTAGATTAACTTGGCTTGCTCATAATTTTCATAACGCTCGTCGTCACTAACATATATTTCTTCCCATGGTGGAAGAATAAAAATGCTATTATAAAGATGTTCACGACAAGCTTGATCAAAAAAAGCTGGATAACTATCGCCAATATAATGCATATAAGCCAAAACATCAGGAATTCCTCTGTCTAGAAATACTTTTTTATGAGGTTCGTTTTTGGCATTTTGGTATTGTTTTTTTCTTCCTTCGAGGAGTAATTCACTAAAAAGTAGTGGTTTTTCTAGAAAAAGTTGTTCGATACCTTGTTTTTGTGCTTCGCTAATTATTTCTCGCGAAACCTCTGGATAACAACAATATCCTTTTGATAACAAATGATCTATAATTGTTGTTTTTCCTGTTCCCGGACCGCCAATAATAACTACAATTTCTTTTTCCAAATTTATTTGAAATAAGGCGCAAATTTATTGAATTGTTTTAAGATAATTGAGGTTGTTTTGTAATTTTATTTTCTATTCAATACAATTACAGTCTAGCCCTGATTGTAGTGGAAATTTTTTCTATAGTTGCCTGAGGCACTCGAAGGCAACTATAGAAAAGATTGGAGCGGAAAGCAGGAATAAGGTTTCCCGAAAATGCGCAAACTTTTCGCTCCAAAAAAAATCTAATATCTAATGTCATATATCTAATATCAAAAATGTATATTTGCGTTTATTTTAATTTTTAGAATGGATAAGAAGACGGAAGAATTTTACATTCGGCTAAAAGAAGAATTAGGAAATACTTCTGAATGGCCCACAGAATACCTTTACAAATTTATTGTGCCAACCGATGCTAAAAAAATTGAAGAAGTTGAAAATGCTTTTGACAATATGGGTGCCGTAATAAAAACAAATCAATCTAAAGCAGGAAAATATACAAGTGTTTCTGTCAATGTAATGATGGAATCGCCTGCTGAGGTGGTAGAAAAATATATAGAAGTTTCTTCTATTGAAGGAATAATTTCATTTTAATATGGTACCAAAATATATAAAAGAAAATGCTAATGATGTGGTGTTCAATTTAGAATACAATGCAGAACGTTCGCATTTAATCATTCCCGAATATGGTCGTCATTTACAAAAATTGATAGACTTGGCGGTGGCTATAGAAGATAAAACAGAACGAAACAAAGCGGCTAAATACATTATTCAAGTAATGGGAAGTTTGAATCCGCACTTGCGTGATGTTCCTGATTTTCAGCACAAATTGTGGGATCAGATTTTTATTATGTCCGATTTTAAATTGGATGTAGATTCACCTTATCCTATCCCAACGCGTGATGTAATCAATTTGAAACCAGAGCGATTGGCGTATCCACAAAAAAATCCGAAATATCGTTTTTATGGTAATAATATCAAATACATGATAGAAGTTGCCAACAAATGGGAAGATGGAGAAATGAAAAGTGCATTGGTTAAAGTAATTGCCAATCACATGAAAAAGTCTTATTTAAGTTGGAATAAAGATACCGTTACCGATGCTGTAATTTTTGAACATTTATTTGAGTTATCTGATGGTAGAATCAATCTAACAGGAAGCGAAGAAGAACTTTCAACTACTAATGATTTGATTAGAACAAACAAGAAAGTTTCTAACAAATCATTAATGCCACAACAAAAAAACATGAAAATTCAAGGGTTTAAAAAACAAATTTCAGGCAAAAAACCTTTTGTAAAAAATAATAATAATCCAAAACCTTAATTTGTATAATGTATACTGTAAAATTGTAAATCGATTTTGCAGTATACATTATACAATTTTACATTATACAGAAAAAAATGGGAACTTTTCAAATTGAGGGAGGCATTCGTCTTAAAGGTGATGTTACACCACAAGGAGCTAAAAATGAGGCATTACAAGTGTTGTGTCCAGCTTTGTTAACATCAGAAAAAGTTAGAGTTACTAATATTCCAGATATTATTGATGTAAATAAATTAATTGCCTTATTAGGAAATTTAGGCGTTAAAATACAAAAAAATGGACCTGGTGATTATACTTTTCAAGCTGATGAAGTGAATGTTGACTATTTAAAAACTGAAGCTTTCAAGAAAGAAGGCGGCAGTTTGAGAGGTTCTATTATGATTGTTGGTCCGCTTTTATCTCGTTTTGGTTGCGGTTATATTCCAAAACCTGGCGGTGATAAAATTGGAAGAAGAAGATTAGACACCCACTTTGAAGGATTCATCAATCTTGGTGCAAAATTTCGTTATGAAAGAGAAGACCATTTTTATGGAGTTGAAGTTGATGGAAAACTAAAAGGAGCCTACATGTTGCTTGATGAAGCTTCGGTAACAGGAACTGCCAATATTGTTATGGCAGCCGTTTTAGCTGAAGGAACAACAACCATTTATAATGCTGCTTGCGAACCTTATTTGCAACAATTGTGTAAAATGTTGAACTCCATGGGTGCTAAAATTAGTGGAGTTGGTTCTAATTTATTAACCATTGAAGGAGTAGAACGTTTAGGCGGATGCGAGCACAGAATTCTTCCAGATATGATTGAAATTGGTTCATGGATTGGTCTTGCGGCGATGACAAGAAGTGAAATTACAATTAAAAATGTATCTTTTGATAACTTAGGTGTGATTCCGAGTGTGTTTAGAAAATTAGGAATTACGCTTGAAAGACGTGGTGACGATATTTACATACCAACACACGAAAATTATGAAGTAAAAACAGATATTGACGGTTCTATTCTAACTATTGCCGATGCACCATGGCCCGGATTTACCCCAGATTTATTGAGCATTATTTTAGTAGTTGCCACTCAAGCAAATGGAGATGTTTTGATTCATCAAAAAATGTTTGAAAGCCGATTGTTCTTTGTAGATAAATTGATTGATATGGGTGCCAAAATTATGTTGTGTGATCCGCACAGAGCTGTGGTTATGGGACATAATTTCCAATCGCAATTGAAAGCAACGGTCATGAGTTCGCCAGATATTAGAGCCGGAATTTCGTTACTAATTGCAGCACTTTCTGCCAAAGGAACTTCAACGATTCAAAATATTGAACAAATTGACAGAGGTTACGAAAGAATTGACGAACGATTGAGAGCTTTAGGAGCCAATATCGTAAGAGTTTAAATTAATAAATCCCAATAGTTCAAATTCCAAATTCCAAACTTTAAACAGTAATATTGGAATTTGGAATTTCTTTTTTGGAATTTTTATATCTATGGAAACCTATATCATCATACTTCTTTGTATTGCTTCATTTTTTGCTGGCTTTGTAGATGCCATCGTTGGTGGTGGCGGTTTGATACAAACGCCTGTCGCTATGATTTTATTACCTAATTTGTCAGTCGCAAATATTATTGGTTCGTTGAAAATTCCTGCCTTTAGCGGAACCTCTTTTGCAGCACGACAGTATTTAAAGAAAGTAACTGTGAATTGGAAATTGCTATTTATCATGGCAATGGTAGCTTTTGTTTCAGCTTTTTTGGGTTCAACACTTTTAACATTGGTTAGTAATGATTTTATGAAACCATTGCTTTTTGGGGTTCTCATTTTATTAGCGGTTTACACATTTATGAAAAAGAATTTTGGTAGTCATCAAGCAAAGAATTTATCAGAAAGTGATTTGCTTTTTTATGGTATTTTGATGAGTATCGTCATTGGTTTTTATGACGGATTTATTGGTCCAGGAACAGGAAGCTTCTTGGTTCTTGGATTTGTAGCCCTTCTTGGTTTCGATTTTCTTCATGCTTCTGCCAATGCTAAAATGGTGAACTTGGCAACCAATTTTGGTTCGATTTGTCTTTTCGTTTTGAAAGGTAAAATTATATGGGCAATTGCAATTCCGATGGCGGTATGTAATGCCCTTGGTGGATTTATTGGAGCTAAGTTGGCAATCAAAAAAGGGAACGGATTTATAAGAATCTTCTTTTTGATAGTAGTAATTGGAACGCTGATTAGATTTGGGTATGATGTTTTTATAAAATAAAT
>JAIFLT010000101.1:4237-5298 GCA_020048955.1 Flavobacterium sp. | reverse complement strand
CGTTATAGTTAATTTGGCTTGTATAATCGGTGTATATTCTTCCAAAAGAGTTTAACTCATATAGTCTGAAGGAACCACCCACTTGAATTTCTGCAAATTTTACTATATCTTTAAAGTTATAATTGGCGTCTGAATGATATATATAGGAATTATCCACTAATTTTGAACCTGTCAATACATCTGGATTAGCAATAACTTTATTAAAAGCATTTTTAAATTGTGGTGTTCCAGCTTCATATCTTATTCCGCTAGGTGCAGATGGATTTGTAGGATCTACATATGGAACCAACGGAAATCCTAACGGAGCTATATTGTAGTCGGCAAATTTTCTTGCTAAAATATGAGCGTTGTCAGTGCTTTGTCCAGCTAAAGATGAATAAGTATAGGCAGCGGCATAATCAGTAAACCAATTCTTATCTGCTTTCCATTGTCTATTTATATTTAAAGCTGTAAATGTCATGTCGTATGAATTTCCACCATCTTCTGTAGTAAAATATCCTCTAACAAAGAAATTTTTTCCTTTAACCTCTAATTTATGCTGTTGCATGAAGAACCCATTTAAATAATATCTATTAGCTCCTTGATAAACGGTATTTCCAAAACCAAATTTACTTTGCCAAATAATTTCTGTATCATTTGCCCATGGTTTAAAATGCAAAGAAAAATCAATTTTAGCATTTTGAACTTTACTATCGGTTAAATCAGTTTCATTATAACCGGTTCTAGAAACTTTATCACTTGGCAAACCTGATGCACTTATTACCGTTGAAGCTTCATCACCATATACATTTATACCATCATAACCATAATGACTTCGAGTGCGTCCCGATACAAATCTATCTCTGTAGTCTGTTGCAAACCAATCGGTACCGTTCATAAAAGTAAAGTTTGCTTTAGCAGCGAAATGTTTAGTAAAAGCATGTGCAACTCTTACTCCATAATCATAATACAAATTGTTACCCGCAGCATTTTGACTTGTCATACCATACTTTGCATAAGCAGTAACACCTTGACTTGTAAATGGGCTTTTGCTATTCATAAATAAGATACCATTAAAAGCA
>JAIFLT010000101.1:0-4231 GCA_020048955.1 Flavobacterium sp. | reverse complement strand
TTGACTTGTCATACCATACTTTGCATAAGCAGTAACACCTTGACTTGTAAATGGGCTTTTGCTATTCATAAATAAGATACCATTAAAAGCATTGGCTCCATACAATGCAGAAGATGCTCCTGGAAGTAATTCCACACTTTGAACATCGATTTCAGAAATACCTATAAGATTCCCTAAAACAAAGTTTAACAATGGTGAAGAGTTATCCATACCATCAACTAATTGCATAAATCTTGTGTTAGATACAGTAGCAAAACCTCTAGTATTGATAGACTTAAATGACATACTACTGGTGTTCATTTGAACTTCTTTTAGATTTTCAAGACCATCATAAAAACTTGGAGAAGCTGTTTTTTTAATGTCTTTAATGGTCATTCTTTCAATTGTAACTGGAGATTCTTTGACTCTCTCTGGAGCTCTAGAAGCTGCAACTACAATCTCATCCAATTGCGTGTCTTGATTTTCCATTTTTACCTCAATTTTTTGGGATACTGAAGTAACTTCAATTTTTTGAGTTGCAAATCCGATACTTGATACCTCAATTGTAAAAGGTGGTTTTTTGGTGACTTTGAAAATAAATTTACCGTCTCCATCTGTAACAGTTCCTGATGGCTCGCCTACAACTTTAATGTTTGCGCCAGCAATTGGTTCGTTTTTACTGTCTTTTACCGAACCTGAAATTGTGCTTTGAGCAAATGAAATGCTACAAAAAAACAACGTCAAAATAAAATAATAAATCTTCATTAGGTTTAATTTTTGTTGGTTTAAGTAGCCAAAATACAAATAATTTTTAAATTATTAAAAAAAGCGCACGTTATTTTAATAATTGTCATTTTTTTTGGTGCTTTTCGATTAATTCGCAATCAAAAATCTTTATATTTTTAGTAACTTATTGTGAATATTACTAAAAAAATAGTATGCGCACATAATAAATAACGTGCTTTTTTAAATTTATCATAAAAATGTTAAAATAAAAAAGCGAGAAAATTTTTTTCTCGCTTTTTTTATCAAATTCGTATGTTTTTCTTACTCAACCGTTACCGATTTTGCTAAGTTTCTAGGTTGATCTACATTACATCCTCTTAATACAGCAATGTGATAGGATAAAAGTTGTAACGGAATTGTAGTTAATAGTGGTGAAAGCGCATCTGAAGTTTCAGGGATTTCAATCACGTGGTCTGCAAGACCTTTTACTTGAACATCACCTTTGGTAACAATGGCAATAATTTTTCCGCTTCTAGATTTGATTTCTTGTATATTACTTACCACTTTATCATAATGTCCTTGCTTAGGAGCAATTACAACTACTGGCATTTTTTCGTCAATTAATGCAATCGGACCATGTTTCATTTCGGCAGCTGGATATCCTTCTGCATGAATATAAGATATCTCTTTTAACTTCAAAGCGCCTTCTAATGCTACTGGAAAATTATATCCTCTACCTAAGTATAAACAATTTGGCGCATCTTTATATATAGAAGCAATTTCTTTTGAAATATCATTTGTAGAAGCCAAAGCCTCTGCTACTTTTTCTGGAATTACCTCTAGTTCTTGTAAATACCTGTGGAAGTCAGAATTTGACATAGTCCCTTTGGCTTTTGCAAGACGAAGAGCAATCATTGTTAAAACAGTGATTTGAGTAGTAAATGCTTTTGTAGAGGCAACACCAATTTCTGGTCCTGCATGAGTATAAGCTCCTGCATGCGTTTCTCTAGAGATTGATGATCCTACAACATTACAAACACCAAAAACGAATGCTCCTTTTTCTTTTGCTAATTTAATCGCTGCTAAAGTATCGGCAGTTTCTCCAGACTGTGAAATAGCTATAATTACATCCTTACTTGTAATAATTGGATTTCTATATCTAAATTCTGAGGCATATTCTACTTCTACTGGAATTCTTGCAAACTCTTCAATAACATATTCGGCAACTAAACCTGCATGCCATGAGGTACCACAAGCAATAATTATTATTCTATCAGCGTGAAGAAATTTTTCGATATTATCTTCTACACCTGCCATTTGAATCAAACCGCTATTGGCATGAAGTCTTCCTCTATACGTATCTTTGATTACATTTGGTTGTTCATAAATTTCTTTAAGCATGAAGTGATCATAACCCCCTTTTTCTATTTGCTCCAAATTCATTTGCAATTCTTGAACATAAGGATCTACCAAAGAATCATCTTTAATTTTTCTTATTTTCAACGGTTTATGCAAACGAACAATAGCCATTTCTTCGTCTTCTAAATAGATGGCATTAGAAGTATATTCTATAAAAGGCGAAGCATCAGAAGCAATAAAGAACTCCTCTTCACCAACTCCAATTGCTAACGGGCTGCCTAATCTTGCCACAACCATTTCGTCTGGTTTTTTCTTATCAAAAACACAAATTGCATAGGCTCCAACAACTTGATTTAAAGCAATTTGAACTGCTTTTCCAAGTTTTAGATTGTCTTTTTTCTGAACATCTTCAATCAAATTTACTAAAACCTCCGTATCAGTATCTGATTTGAAAACATAGCCTCTTTTTATTAATTCTTTCTTTAATGGTTCATAATTTTCTATAATTCCATTATGAATTATAGCTAAGTTTCCTGAGTTTGATAAATGGGGATGCGAATTTACATCATTAGGAACACCATGTGTTGCCCAACGCGTATGCCCCATACCTATGGTTCCATTAGTGGTAATTTCTTGGGATGATTTTTTTTCTAAATCGGAAACTTTCCCTTTAGTTTTAGAAACTTTTAAATCTGTTCCATCAAATAGCATGACTCCGGCGCTATCATAGCCACGGTATTCTAAACGTTTTAATCCTTTTATAACAATAGGATATGCTTCACGATATCCAATATAACCTACAATTCCACACATATTATTATAGTTTTTTAGTTAGTCGGGTTTGGTATAATAAACTTCCAATCTTAATCTTTGTGCCGCTGGCACACTTGGATTTGATCCAAACAAAATGGTACCTAACGGATTTACAACCGACATGGCTGGTACAAACTTTGTTGTTGCTCCATCATTTGTAAATGGTGTTAATAAATTAACATTTAATGGATTGGTAATTGCTTCTGTAACCACTAATCCAAGTTTTACGTTAGTTGAATCTTTCAAAATTAAATTTCTAACGTGATTGGTAATTTTTATTTTATAAGTAGTTCCTCTTTCGCTAGTGTTTTTTTGAATAATGCCACCATGAACATATTTGTTGTATTTTGATGAATTACTTGTGGTTAAATCGGCATAATAATCAATTAGAGGTCTTTTATTGTTTAGGTCGTAAAGATATATTCTATTTGGCTCTGGCGCTTCTGTTCCCAAAACAGCATTATCAATAGTAAAAGTTAGGTTGGCTTCATTTACTAACCATTTTTTTCCATCAACAGGGTTTCTTAAACGATCTAACTCGTCTGGGATTTGATTTGGTGTATTTTCCAAAACACCATCTACATAACCTATATTATCCTCTTGATTAAACAAATCAATAACTGCCATGGAACCACCCATTCCATTAAGATATAATTTATCATCTCCAACGGTAGTGTTTGGTGACGTTACTGGGTTTGTCCAATCATTCTTAATTAGGTTTACTGTATGTCCGCCAAGTTTAATATCTAATGTTCTTCTAACTAATGCGGTATTTGTATCAGAAGTGTTGTCTCTATAGATAATTCTTATGTATCCATTAGCAAAGTTCAACTTCGCCAATGATCCTTGATTTACAGAAGATGAAGCATTATCTACTTTAAAATATAAACCTCTAAAGTAGTTTTCGAAAATATTATTGTTATACAAAACTCCTGCTGGAGCATTGAATATTTTTTGTCTAAAAAATCCTTTATCTAAACTTAGTAACATTCCTGGTGCTAAACGTTCTTTGACAGCAACAGTTGGTTTTCCGATATTTTTATAAATTTTAATTTGTTTATCACTAAACTTAAACTTGCTGTTTTGGGAATAATCTAGTGTTGCAGTACTATCTTGTATGTTTCTATAGTCTTTATTTAAAGGAGCTAACAAATCTAATGTAGCCTCTATTTCGTTTTGTTGATTGTTGTAATAATATTGCGGCTCTTGAAAACCTGTTGCAGGATCGTTATCTCTTAAATAATAGTTGGATTCATATACTTCTAGGTCAATTTCTTTATCGCCAAAAATAGAATCTTGGCTTAACTTATATGTGGTTTCGCCCGAAGTTGCATCTGTGCTTACAACAGAACTA
>JAIFLT010000141.1 GCA_020048955.1 Flavobacterium sp. | reverse complement strand
GGCACCCCTCCAGAGGAGGGGAATTTTCGTAACGTGGTTTTACCACCACATTATCGCCATCATTTGGATATTGAGTAATTAATTTATCAACCACTTCACTTTCTAGTAAATGGATTTGACGCAATTGACTACCTAAATCTACTAAATCAATAAATTGACGTTGGTTTTTTGGATAAGGAACTCTAGGGAAATCAATTTTTAAAAACTCTTTGTATTTTTCTCTATAACTTGGCGAATGTAACACGGCATAGATATAATCTAAAATATCAATTGGTGCGAAAACAGTTTCGCGTTGCGCGTTGCGCGTTGCGGGTTTCTCGGCAACAAACGGAATACCCAAATCAGTAGCCATTTTATTTACTATTTCCATGTTTAAATTGGGTGTGCGACGATCATGTGCTGAGCTTGTCGAAGTATCATCTAATAAACTTTGTTGGGTTGTGGTTTCGGGATAAATGTATAAAGGCATAATGTAATCTTGACCTTTATTGCCTAAATAAAAAGTACCATGACAATTAATAATGTTGGTTACGCCTATATGATTAAAATTATCTCCAATGAATTGTTTATTTACAATAATTGAAACATTTTTTTTGTTTGCAACATGTTTCATAACATCATATCTAGGTCTACCAATAAATCCACCTGATTTATTTGTTAAGATTGTTTGTCTAATATCAAAAGGTCTGTACAAAATAGGTGAAAAAATATACTCTTTAATTAAGATGTCTTTTTTGGCGTCTTTTACATTCCAAACACCATCAATTTTTAACTGATATTTTTCAATAAGCTCATTTTCATTCAAATATGTAAAATCGGTTACTACATTTTCAATTTCGTTTTTATTAAAATGTATAGATATTTTATCATTTTTAGTTTGAATTCCACTATTATAATTTTTAAATAATGAATTTAAAATAAATCCATTTTCATATTCTGTTATTAAATTAAAATCTTTTGGAACAAAAAAGTAATATGGTTCCTCATATTTTAATTCAATCCAATCAAATGAATCAACAGAATTATTATTCAATTCATCATATTTTATGTTTCTTTTACCAAATAAATCATAATAGAAAATTTTACTTAAATCTTTGGATTGTTTTTTATCTGTTTTAATAAATATGTTAATTGAAACTCCTGCCATAATATCAAATACATTTTGGTCAACAGAACCATCAGGACTAACTTCCTTTTTTTTGGCGTCACCATGAAGATTGATTATATAAATTTTGTCAAAGCTTTCTAATAAATGTTTACGCATTTGCCTGTGTGTAATACCATCTATAAAACTATTATTAGATATGTAAGCTAAAATACCACTTCCATTTTTATCTATAAAATATTGACCAAAACGAGTAAATTTTATATAATCGTCATCAAGATTTATTTTTCTTTCGTTTAAATCTTTTTTATAATCCTTTATTAAATTTTGAATCCATTCACTTTTGTTAGAACTACTCACACTATAAGGCGGATTTCCCATAACTACCATAACTGGTGCATCACGTTTTATGGCGTTGGCTTGGTCGGCTTCATCACTTAACCATGAACTAAAAAGTGTTTGAGTATCAGGATGGGCTTCTTCTAAACTATTGGTTAAGAAAATTTTTATCCTTTGCGATTCCCCTCCTTTGGAGGGGTGCCCATCGCTTCTTCTAAACTATTGGTTAAGAAAATTTTTATCCTTTGCGATTCCCCTCCTTTGGAGGGGTGCCCATCGGGCGGGGTGGTCGGTTTGTAACCTGTTTCAGTCAATAGCATATCCATTTTTAAATGTGCCATGGCATAGCTTGCCATCAATAATTCAAAACCATTCAATCTTGGTATTAAATCGTTGGTTACATACTTGCTCCAAATGCCTTGTTGTCCTTCAAATTTTTTGTGAATGTGTTTTACAACTTCTGCCAAGAAAGTTCCTGTTCCAGTCGCTGGATCGAGAATTTGAACTTTGTGAACTTCAACTTCGGTTTCAACTTCTTTTATTTTAGAGTTGGCACCAATACCTGTTTGGGTAACTGCATTTTTTTTAATCTTAATTTTGCTGGTATCAGCTAAACCTTCTTTTAATCCAAATTCGGTTTTTAAAATATCATCTACGGCACGAACAATAAAATTCACAACTGGTTGTGGCGTGTACCAAACTCCGCGTGCTTTTCTTAAAGCTGGGTTGTATTCGCCAAGAAATGTTTCATAAAAATGCACTACTGGGTCTTCTTGTTTGGTACTTTTACCAAAGTTTTTCATAATCATTGCCACATCGCTTGCCAAGAAAATAGAAACTAGTTCTTCTACAATCCAAACCAAACGATGGTCTAAATCATATCCTGCAATATCTTGAAAAAGCTTTCGTAAAAAAGGATTACTTTTTGGGATTAATGTTGCTGCTTCTTCACGTGAAAATGTTGGTAATGTTGGGTCGTGATAACGTGCTGCAAACATTCCGTAGGCAATTGTTTGTGCATAAATATCGGCAAAGGCTTTATTATCAATATCGTGAATCAACATGTGTTGAAACGATAACATTTGACTTTTAATACTTGAACGGATGCCTTGCAAGTCATCATTATTCAATGATTTTTCAATAACATCAGCCATTAATTTGGCTTTTCCTGCCATCATTTGCGCCAATTTGGTAGGCGATTTAATGGTTTGCGAAATGGTTTGAGCGAAGTTTATAATGAGGTTCGTAAACTGGTCGAAGTTTTCGGGTAATGGTTTTATAGTCCCATTTTCTATAGTTGCAATAGCTATTTTAGTTACAAAAGCACCCTCTTTATAAAAATGAAAATCTAAATAATCGGTAAAAATTAAATTGGTTAAACCTGCTTTGTATCGGTCAAATTGTTCTTTTAACGATTTGTGACCTAAATCTTGTCCAATATCTTTAGCTTCAATGTAACCAATAGGAACCTCTTTTCTAGTCAATACATAATCAGGTGCGCCACAAGCCACTCTTGCAGGTTCATTGGTAACTAATACATCAGGTAAAATTGCCATTATAAGGTTTTGCAAGTCGCCACGATAAGAATGTTCTCTTGCATTTCCTGTTTTGTATAAGGTGTCGATTTTGGTAATGTATTGTTGGATTGTCATAGTATAAAGTAAAAATCAAATATAGGATTTTTTTCATTAAGTTGATAAACCAAAAACCCCAATTCAACTAAATGAATTGGGGTTTTTCATATATAAAGCAGTAATCGTCATCAAGATATTTTTTCAGTTGGATGGACTATAATTCTATGACGATGAGTTAAAATTTTATTACGATGACCTTTCTAACCGTGGGAAGGGTTGTTTTTGCTGGAAAGTGGGGTTTTGGAGCAAGAATTTAATTGTTATAAAAAATAAAGCTATTTTTGGAGGAAATTAGTTAGATATGAAATGTCCATGATTTAACAATCGCAAACACCGATGAAGATTTTCCTCATGGCATTACTCCCGATAGTTATCGGGAGACCTTTAAAAAAACAAATATTATCTACACATGAATAAGCCAAATGAAATTGTAGCCTTAGAAAAGTTTTATAAAATAAAGCTTCGCCAATTACCAGAATTTGAAAAAGTAATGAGTTATGAAAACCAAAACACTTATTTTGTAAATGAAAAACAACAAATCAAGGGTTTAAATTTATACAATAATCAAATTACCGACATCAACCCTTTGAAAGGATTAACGGCTTTGAAGGTGTTAAATTTATCTAATAATCAAATTATCGATATAAAACCATTGGAAGGATTAACGGCTTTGACGGGGTTACATTTATCTTATAATCAAATTACCGACATCAACCCTTTGAAAGGAGTAACGGCTTTGACGGTGTTATATTTATCTGATAATCAAATTACCGATATAAAACCTTTGGAAAAATTAACGGCTTTGACTTCATTATATTTATCCAATAATAAATTTACCGATATAAAACCTTTGGAAGGATTATCGGCTTTGAGGATGTTATATTTATCTGATAATCAAATTACCCACATCAACCCTTTGGAAGGATTAACGGCTTTAGTGGTATTAAGAATAAACAACAATCCTTTTTTAGATCTAATTGAATTAAAATTAGTGCCAAATAAGAATCATTTGAATGATATAAAAAGTTATTTTTCAAGACAAAAAACAGAAAATAAAATTGAAGTTATTTATCCTGCCAAGGTATTGATGCTGGGCAATTCTAATGCTGGCAAATCTACTTTTGTAGATTATTTTGTGAGTGAAGAGGACACAAGAGTTATTAATGACCATTTAAAAAGCACTCATATACTTCAAATACTTCACTATAAAAAGGATAGTGAAAACCATCATTTGCCCAAAGCAGTTTTGTTTGACTTTGGTGGTCAAGATTATTATCACGGTGTGTATAAAGCATTTTTAACCAACAATGCTATCAATACTTTGTTTTGGAGGAAAAGCCAAGATGAAAATTCTGTAGTGCCTGATAGGGAGAAATCTGAACTGATGACTCAAAATTTTTCACGAAATTATTGGTTGCATCAATTGAATTATTTTTTTCCTAAACCTTATAATAGGGTATCAGAAGAGGGCAAAGAAATAATTTCACAAAGTCAAACCAATTTTTTAATACAAACCTTTGCCGATGAAGAAGAAAGAGAAAATTTTGCAGGCAATTGCGAATCATTGCAAATAGAAAACGAGTTTTATGTGTCTTTAAATAATGAAGCATTGAAGACCATAAGCAAGCAAAAAAGTTTGGATTATTTTGAGCAATCATTAATTGAAAAAATTGAAGCAAAACAAAAAAATGTTAAAGAGCCACAGTGGTACATCGACTTTTTGTCATACATTATAAATTATGATAAGGCAGAAGCAGTTGGAATAAATGAATTAAAAAAAGTATATACCAAAGACAAAGAAGGTAAGAAATTTTTGGAAACCGATTTAAAACAATTGTCTCAACAAGGTTTGATACTGTACTACCCTGAAAACGAAAAACTAAAAAATATTGCTTGGCTCAATCCTACAGCAACAATAAAAGATATTCATGAAAAGGTATTGAACAAAGACATTATTATTGAAAACGATGGTAAGGTAAAAAAAGATGACTTTGAAGCTGTTGCTGATAAAAATACAATTGCATTATTGGTTGAAAACAAAGTAATTTATTTGGATGAAACCGATGTCGAAAATCCAATTTATATCATACCAGGCTATTTGCCAATGGCAAAAGTAGAAAACGAAGAGTATTTTATTTTTGCCGATTTTGAAAGTGTTAATTTTGTTTTGAAGTTTGAAAATTTTATACCATTTGGTTTCATCAATCAATTAATCTGTAAATATGGAGGCAACCCTGAAAAGAAAATGTATTGGCGAGACCAATTGTTGTTTACAACCCATGATAAAGAAGCAAAAGTATTGATACAATTAGACTTTCAGTTTTTAGAAATTAAAGTTACTATAAAAACAAAAATTAATAATGCAAATATTGGAGCAATAGAAAAAGAAATATTTGAAGATATATTGAAGTTGTATTGGGGGAATGAACTATTTGAATTTTCGAGAATAGAAGACGAAACGCTACATCAAGAAATGGAAAAAAAGATGGGCGAAAATAATGATATTGCTATTCAAGATAAAATAAATGAAGTAATAAGAGATAGTATTTATAAAAATTTGCCCGACGATTTGTATTTATCAATAGACAATAAAACTTTTGTACATTATAAAACGTTACAGGATTCTGAAATAACGCAAGGCAAGATTACTTCATTTAGGATAGATGAAATTCCAGATAAGAATGATAAAACTAAAATAGTAAATCGCACCATTAATAAAAGTAAAACCAAAGAGCAGTCAAGTGGTTTGTATAAAAATTTCACAACAAATAAAAATGTAAGTAGTATGAAAAAAATATTTATTAGTTATAGTAGGGCTGATGTTGATTATAAAAATGA